>CAZFCR010000666.1:0-1504 GCA_964517305.1 uncultured Akkermansia sp. | reverse complement strand
AAACTGCGGCATTTGGTTTACCAATTCTCAACAATATTGATCTGAACGACAGAACTGTTCAGGCATTGGTGCTTGCGCCTACACGTGAGCTTTGTGTTCAAATTACCAACGACATTAAAAACTACAGCAAGTACCTCAAAAATTTTGGCGTAACCGCTATTTATGGTGGCGCGCGTATTGATGGTCAGATCAAGGACATCAAACGTGGTGTGCAGGTTGTAGTGGCTACTCCGGGTCGTTTGATCGATATGATCGAGCGTCGTGCCGTAAATCTTAACACTGTTCGCATGGTGGTTTTAGATGAGGCCGATGAAATGCTCAACATGGGATTCAAAGATGATCTGGATACCATTCTGAAAGAAACACCGAAGGAAAAAAACACCTGGCTCTTCAGCGCTACCATGCCTAAAGAGGTGGATCGTATCGCCAGAAACTATATGCACAGCCCGGTTGAATTAAGTACCGGTAAAAAGAATGAAGGTGCAGACAACCTTGAGCATATTTATTACCTCGTTCAGTCGCGCGACCGTTACCTCGCGCTGAAACGTGTGGCGGATTATTATCCTGAGATCTTTGGTATTGTGTTTTGCCGCACTAAAGCCGAAACTCAGGAAGTTGCAGATTCATTGATCAAGGACGGATACAGCGCTGATGCACTTCACGGTGATCTGTCGCAAAGTCAGCGTGATTTTGTAATGAAACGTTTCCGCAGCAAAACTTTGCAGATGCTGGTGGCAACCGATGTGGCTGCCCGTGGTATTGATGTAAACAATGTGACGCACGTGATCAATTACAACCTGCCTGAAGACGTTGAGAACTATACGCACCGTACCGGAAGAACTGCGAGAGCAGGGAAATCGGGGATCGCGATCGCTATCATTACTCCTAAAGATCAGGGCAAGATCAAGGACATTGAACGCATCATCAAGAAAAAATTTGAAAGGAAAAGTGTTCCAAACGGACTTGAAGTTTGCGAAAAACAATTGTTTAACCTCGTTCATAAACTCCACAATGTGGATGTGAAAGACGAAGAGATCGAAAGTTTCCTTCCTGCTATTTACGAAGAACTGAAAGATTTAAGCAAGGAAGAACTCATTAAACGTTTTGTGAGCGAAGAGTTTAACCGCTTCCATGAATATTACCAGAACGCGCCCGATCTTAACATCGCCAAAGGCGCTGTGGATGGTGCTTTCGGAAGTCACCGCACCAGCCGCCTGTTTGTAAACATGGGCCAGATGGACGGTTTTAATATTCACAGTCTGAAGGAATTTTTAGCCGACGCCACCAAAATTCACCAGCGTATGGTATTTAATGTGGATGTGAAAAGCAGTTTCTCTTTCTTTGAAACCGAAAGCAAGTTTGTTGACAATTTTATGGCGCTGAATTCATCAGACCTGGAATTCAACAACCGCAAAGTGTCGATTGAAGTCAGCAACCGCAAAATGAAAGAAGGCGGCGTCGGCGAGAGACGCAGCTACAAAGGTGGCGGAGACAGGGGCAATGA
>CAZFCR010000665.1:0-1507 GCA_964517305.1 uncultured Akkermansia sp. | reverse complement strand
ATGATGGTGACGTCAAATTTTTCCATATTCAGTTTAAATGTGTGAAACGCTTTAAAATTTGGTGTGAATTTACGGTTTTTTACGCACCCGTTTATTCTTTCGTTCTCAATTTGCGCCTGATCAAACGCAGTACCAGTGCCAGTAGTGCCACAACAAGACTGAATCCAACACAAAAGTAAGAAAGCAGGTCGCCGAGCTTTGAAAAAAACGTGAGCTCTTTTGATTCATAAAGGTCCGCGTCGATCACAGCTTCTTCCCACCAGGAAGTAGCTTGTGAGATGTTACCGAACTCATCTACAAAACAACTCACGCCGGTATTCGCCGAGCGCGCGATCTGCCTGCGGTTTTCAATGGCGCGTAACCGGGCGTAATTAAGATGCTGAATGTATCCTGGCGTATCTTCCCACCAGCCGTCGTTGGTAATGATAAAGATCAGACCCGCGCCGTTGCGGATGTATTCTGTAACGTAATCGCCATACACACTTTCGTAACAGATCACGGGTGCCACACCGGTTTTGGTTTTGTTGTCAAAAAACACAGTCCTGTGTTCCTGGAAACCGAGTGTTCCCGTTGTGCCGCCCATGTCAAGGGCCAGACTTTCAAGCGGTCGCAGGATCACCGAAAAAGGCATGATCTCGGCACCAGGCACCAGTTTGGATTTATGGTACAAAACACTTGAATCACTGTCGATCTGAACAGCAGTATTAAAAAAATCGATGTAAAGGTCGCCGGTCCTGTATTTTCTGGCTGTGGGCGTTTTGTCGGCTTTATCGTAAAAAATGTAGGATCCTGCTCCCACTACAACTTTAAGTCGCGGGAATTTTTTGATCAGGCTGTCGCGGAACCAGATCACCGCTTCATTTTCTTCCAGATTTTTTTCATTCAGGTCATCTGTGATGAAGGTTTCCGGCAGCACAAGGTATTCCGTTTTTTCACTGATGCGGCCCCGGATCAGGTTCAGCATTTTTGTGAACTGCAGCGAAAAATCGAGTTCAAATTTTTCGCCGTAAGGATCAATGTTGGGCTGCACCACCACGGTATGAAGCGGTCTGGGTTGTGTTGATTGATTGTTGATCCGCTGAAAAAGCAACAAGTAAGAACATAACACAGGCACAGCCACCGATAAAACCACGCCGAGTACAGGCAGCGAAAACAGTTTGCCGAGTTTGTTTTTCTTTAAAAAAGAAAACACAAAAATGTTGACGGCAAGGATCCAGGCGGAGCCGCCGGAAACACCTGTAAATTCATACCATTGCACCCAGTTGTGATGAAAAGCAAACACATTGCCCAGGCTGAGCCATGTCCAGCTGGCATCCCATACCGTGTGAAGGTGTTCCCACGCGAGCCATAGCGGAACCAGCAGCCAGATGGCCCAGGATCTCTGAATCTGTTTTTTGATAAAAGAATAAAATACGATCACCAGGGTCATCAGCAGCGAGTTGAGAATAAAAGCCATGCAGGCCCCGCCAAAAGAGGCAAAAGCCACCCACCAGGTCACCAGGATATT
>CAZFCR010000664.1:0-1508 GCA_964517305.1 uncultured Akkermansia sp. | reverse complement strand
CAGCAACTCGATTTTACTTTTAAAGCGCAGACTGCCGCGCCGGGTCAATACCTTTACAAATGGGAATTCGGCGATGGAACGGTTTCCACAGAAGACCAGCACAACCATGTTTTTGCACTCCAGAACAGTGGGTATTATACCACTACTTTAACGCTCGTTGATCCTGCAAACTCCGACACCTGCATCACTTATTACCAGGTGCCCGCTACACTCGGTAACGTTTGCCTCGCCAACTTTAATACTGCTTTTACACCCGTGCCTAACATTAAATCTTATTCGCGTGTAACACTGATTCTTACTGATCCTTCAGGCAAAGAATATTCAACAAAAGATTTTTTACAACCCGATGGCAGTAATTTTTACCTCCATGAAGTTGAATCTTATAACAATAATGAGAACGGCTATCCTACTAAAAAGCTGAAAATATCTTTTAACTGTATCCTGAAATCAGATGGTGGCGACATCTATCTGCGGAATGGTGAAGCGGTATTAGGCGTAGCTTATGAATAAACTTACCCGGAAGAAGGTTAATCCCTGTTTTTTGTTTTGAGGTAAACACCATTTATAAAAGATCTTACGTGTTGCGTAAGATCTTTTAATTTTTCAGCTGACCGATTAAGTTCTCCAGTTCTTTGAGATGCACCTGTTTTTCGATGAACAGGGTTTTGTCTTTTTTTCTGATCAGCGTGGCAGGAATCGCTCCTGTCCAGTCCGGATGCACGAGGCTGATAAAATCATTGCCGTTTACTTCATCCAGCAGAACACATTCAGGCACCACTTTGTTTTTCGCCAGAAAGGGGTTCACACGCTCTTTTATCTGTTCGCTGAAATCAAGCGATACCAGCAGTACTTTTACAGGCTGTTTGTCATAAAGCCGCACCAGGCTGTCGAATACGGGCAATTCTTTCACACAGGGTTTGCACCAGGTGGCCCAGAAATTCACCACGTACAGGGTGTCGGGATGCGCTGTGCGCTCAAGCAAAGGTTTGATCTTGTAAACGCCGTTTACAGACTGCGCATTTACGAAGCTGCACAGCAGCATCAGGGTGCTAACGATCAGAATTTTTCCTGTAGTCATATTCCTGAAAAAGCGTTTTTATTTCTTTAGTGAGCCGGTTCATTTCCAGGCTGTCCGTTCCGTCGTAAAAACCTCTGATGTGAAGATCTTTATCTACCAGCGCGAAATTTTGTGTATGAATAAAATCGTCGGCATCGCCCTTGCCATTATCGGCATTTAAAAGATAACCTTTGCGCGCCATGTGATACAGTTCGGGTTTGGTGCCTGTTACAAAAAGCCATTTTTTGTCTTTTACGCCGTGAGCCTCTGCGTAGTCTTTCAGTACTGCAACGCTGTCGGTTTCAGGATCTACCGTGTGGGAAAGAATAAGAAAGTCATCTCTTTGCCCAAATTCCTGGTAAATTTTGGTGAGGTTGTTGTTCATTACAGGGCAAATGCTCTGACAGGTACTGAAGAAAAATTCGGTAACAAATATTTTTCCTTTCACTGT
>CAZFCR010000663.1:0-1515 GCA_964517305.1 uncultured Akkermansia sp. | reverse complement strand
ATGTAGTGAATTCGGATTGCAGTTTTACGCGGCGGTACCACTTAAAACAAGAGATGGTTATAATATCGGAACTCTCTGCGTAATTGATAAGAAGCCAAGATTTTTAAGCAGTGAGCAAATGTCCCTTTTACAGGATTTTGGGAATATCGTAGTGGATGAGATGGAGTTAAGACTGAATGCGCTTAAACAGTTTCAAAAATATAAACGCGAGAATGAAATTGTGCGAGATTTAAAATCTCATAAAAATCTTCAAACCAGAGCAAGCGCATAGAATCTTTACATGATTGAGTAAATTCATTTTATTTCCCTACATCACTTGATGTTATTCAACCTTAAAAATCAGAAAATTGGCGTTTATCAGAAACTAAAAACTCCTCTTTAGTGTATCAGACCCTAGACATCGACTGTTCAGACGCCTAGGAAAAATGAAAAACGCTCCTGAAGCAGAAACTCTGCGTTCGCTCCTTCAGGCCCGCCACGAAGCGAAAAGCCCCCTCCGAAATTAATCGAAAGACCAATTTGAAATTAATTCAATTCACCCCAGCAATGTATTTTCTTATTGAAGACGGCACTCCAAAATTGTGATGGACAATAAATATGCCTTTTTATTAAAAATGGTCGCCCTATTAAATCTCCTGGAATTTCTATTGCCTTGTATTTTTGGGTTGAATGCTTAAATTTAGAATTATTAATCACTGCTATGAAAAGATCATTATTTGCCACCATTCTAATAATTGCTGCAGGAGTAATTTATTCGCAGTCTGCTTGCATTCCCGGTTCGCCTGCTTGGATTTTAGGTGGAAATACCGGCATTAATTTTCCAAACAGTATAGGTACATGTAGTAAGCTGGATCTGATTTTAAAAACGAACGATACAAGTCGGGTGTTGATTAAATCTGATGGACGCCTCTTTTTCGGTAAACTAAAAATAGATACAAGCCATCCTCATTCAAATTCATTTATGCAGATAGATGGGAAGGTAGCTTGCAAGGAACTTGTTGTAATCGATCCTAATAAATGGTCTGACTTCGTATTTGACATCAATTATCCTCTGTTGCCTCTTAAAGAACTGGAAGCGTATTACCTACGATTTAAACATCTTCCTGAGGTGCCTACTACGGTAGATGTTAAAAAAAATGGAATTAATATCGCAGAAATGGATGCTGTTTTATTACAAAAAATTGAAGAGCTAACATTATACATGGTTGAACTGAACAAAAGAATGGACACACTTGAAAAGGAAAACTTGTTGCTGAGAAACAGGCTGAACGGAAAATGAAATTCGGATTAACTTGCATATTCACAATTCTTTTCTGGTTTTGCTGCAAGTGCCAGTCAAACGAACTTAACCATCAGAAATACTGGTATTATCGGGCAAGATTCGATAATGATTTTATTAAGGTGGGACTAGACAGTGGAGAAAGTATCCCATTTAATACAAGAGGACGGTGGGCAAAAAGCTTCAATATCGAAAACGTGGAGCTAGGAGTCGGAGATGCGACAAGTCTCTTGGGA
>CAZFCR010000662.1:0-1517 GCA_964517305.1 uncultured Akkermansia sp. | reverse complement strand
CTTCCAGATAACTGGCCCGGCCACTCCGGAACAATTCGGAAGAAGTCTCAATAGATTCAGTCAGCACACGGCTCTCTTCGGTTTTCAGCTGACGGATGTTTTCCAGATTACTGATCAAAGACAATTCTGTATACACTTCCATAAAGGCCCTGAGGATCGATTGCTGGTAAGTAGCGAGCGCCTCCTGCTGCCTTGCGCTGGCATTGCTGAAAGCGGCCTTTAACGCAGCCCGGTTAATGAGCGGTGCCATCAGGTTTCCGAAAACACTATAAGCCAGGGATTGCGGCGAAAACAAAAACGCAGGATTAAATGCCTGGAATCCCGCAGAAGCGCTGACACTTAAACTGGGATAAAATGCCGCATGTGCCGCGTTCACATCCGCGCCCGAAGCTCTTAACTCCTGCTCTGCCTGTCGCACATCGGGCCGGTTACGGAGCAACTGCGCCGGAACACCGGCTTTAACGTCAGCCTTAAAACCTTCGACAAACTGCGTTTTATTTCTGGGGATAGGTCCGTTAAATCTGCCACAGAGAAAATTGATCCTCGCTTCCGCTTCATTGATCTTCTGCCTTGTTTCGTATCCAAGGCTGCGCGAACGAAACAGTTGTGCCTCGAATTGTTTAACCGCTAACTCGTTGGCGATGCCGGCCTGTTTCTGTATCATGATCACGGCCAGTGCATTCTCCTGCAGGGTGATGGTCTCATTAATAATATCGAGTTCATTGTCGAATGCCAGCAGATCGTAATATAAAACGCCTATTTCGTAAACGAGGCTTGTCATCACCAGGTGACGGCCTTCCACGCTGGCAAGATAACGCATCAGTACGGCCCGTTTGCGGTGTCGCAGTTTACCCCAGATGTCCGCTTCCCAGGAAGCCTGCAGGCCCACAAAATAATCAGGAAGGTGTTCGGGAATGATCTGGTCTGCAGTAATGTTGGGAGAAAACTGGGTATCGTAATTTCCCACGCCGTCCATGGTGTAGGCGCCAAAACGCCTCTGCCCCACAGCCGCAGCGCCCGACACGGAAGGAAAAAAAACTCCACGGCTGAACTGCAGTTCTGCTTTCGTCATACGGATGTGCTGCAGGGTCTTCACCATGTCCTGATTGTACTTCAAAGCTGAATCAATGAGCAAGGTCAAAGCAGTATCAGCGTAAAACGATCGCCAGCTTTTGTCTGCAATGTTTAGGGAATCTTCTCCACCCGTAAAAGTAGCAGGCATGGGCAGTATTTTATTGTTCACGGGTTTTGACACGGTGCATCCTGCTCCAAACACCAGCACACTTAAATAGATCAGAACCCGGATCGGCAATTTAATTTTCATTTGTAAAATGTATTTCTTCCTGTTTTCTGAAACTTGCGAACTTTTCTGAGATACCGGCAAAAATCACATACAGCCCGGGAATGATCAGCACACCAAAAATGGTTCCGAACAACATACCGCCCGCCGCCGCAGTACCAATGGTTTTGTTACCGATAGCACCGGCACCTGAAGCCAGCATCAATGGAATTAAACC
>CAZFCR010000661.1:0-1520 GCA_964517305.1 uncultured Akkermansia sp. | reverse complement strand
GGCCCGGCTGTTAATGGATAATTGGGAAGGGAAAAGGTTTTCTTCCAGACCTACAATGTATACGTAAGGAAACTCCAGTCCCTTGGCAGCATGAATGGTCATCATGCTCACCTTGTTTTTATCCGTGTCTTTTTCATCTTCATTATCCACACTGGTGAGCAGTGTAATTTCCTGCATGAACTCATCCAGGGTTTTGATCTCCTTATTCGTTGCAGTTTCGAGTGCAAATAAATCGTTCTCCTCGGCCTGGATGCTGGTTTTGATCACCTCGTTCAGTTCGTCCTCCTGTGGTGAACGGGGTTGTTCAACAAAATCCTTGATCCCGTTCAGTAATTCCTGTATGTTTTCGTATCGGCTCACGCCTTCGGGGGTCTTATCCTGGTATAACTCTTTTACTATACCACTGTGAACCACTATTTGGTTGGCTAGTTCAAAAGCATCTTTCTGGGGTAACATCAGACTGTAGGATTTGATCTGCGTTACAAAGTCGTTTATTTTGCCCGAAATGCCGGCGTTGATGCCCAGATTAAAGTCCCTGAGATTACTGATGACGGTCCACATGCTGACATCGTGCTCACCCGCTGCCACGCTGATCTTATCTACGGTGGTTTGACCTATACCCCTGGCGGGATAATTGATCACGCGGCGCAGGCTTTCGTCGTCGGCGCTGTTGATGGTGAGCCTGAAGTAGGCGAGGGCGTCTTTAATTTCTTTTCGCTGGTAAAAACTAACGCCGCCGTATATTTTATAGGGAATGTTGAGTTTTCTCAGGGCCTCTTCAAAAGCTCGCGATTGCGCGTTGGTGCGGTACAGAATGGCGAAGTCGCTGTTTTTTGCCTGGTTCTGCATTTTGGTTTCAAAAATGCTGTTCACCACTTTCTGGCCTTCTTCGTTATCGGTGCTTGCTTTGATCAGTTTTAGTTTCTGGCCTTCTTCGTTTTCTGTAAAAACGTTTTTTTCGAATTGGTCTTTGTTTTTGGCGATGATCTGGTTGGCAGCGCCCACAATGGTTTTGGTGCTCCGGTAGATTAGCTCCAGCTTGTACACCTTCAGGTCGGGATAATCTTTCTCAAAATTGAGAATGTTCTGGATGTTGGCTCCACGGAAACCATAAATGCTCTGCGCATCATCGCCCACCACACAAATGTTCTGGAAACGTGCGGCCAGTTGTTTGATGATCACATATTGTGAAAAATTGGTATCCTGGTACTCATCCACGAGGATGTACCTGAATTTGTTCTGGTATTTGAGCAAAACGTCGGGAAAGTCGCGCAAAAGGATATTGGTTTGAAACAACAGATCATCAAAATCCATGGCGCCGGCTTTAAAGTTCCGTTTCTGGTAGGCATCATAAATTTTGCCCAGCATGGGTTTGCGGCTGCTCTGGTCTTCCTGGTGTGTAACAGGGTTGTTGAGATACTGCGCGACGGAAACGAGTTTATTCTTGGCGTCGCTGATGCGGTTCAAAACCAGCGAGGGTTTATAAACCTTATCGTCGAGATTAAACTGTTTAAGAATTT
>CAZFCR010000660.1:0-1520 GCA_964517305.1 uncultured Akkermansia sp. | reverse complement strand
ACCTCGGCTGCCACTGTAGTTGTATTACCTGAGGCGGAAGACCTTGATGTTGACATCAAGGATTCGGATATTGAAATGGCAACCGCGCGAAGCGGCGGGGCCGGCGGACAGAACGTTAACAAAGTGGAAAGTAAGGTAATTCTCACACACAAACCCACCGGCCTGGTGGTTACCTGCCAGACCGAAAGAAACCAGCTCGGCAACAGGGAAAAAGCCATGCAGATGCTGCGCTCGAAGATCTACGACATTGAATACCAGAAACGACTGGAGGAAGTTACCAAACGCAGAAAAACCATGGTGAGCACGGGCGACCGCAGCGCCAAGATCAGAACTTATAACTACCCACAGAACCGCATTACCGATCACCGCATCAACGTTACACTGTACGACCTTACCAATTTTGTGAACGGCGACATACAGGAAATGATAGACAAGTTGCAGTTTGCTGAAAACGCCGAACGTTTAAAAGAAGGCGGATTACAGGTACTTTAATAACTTTTTAGAAGACAATATATGACCCCCGAAGAAGGAGAAGACAGGATCAGGAATGCATTTGCAAACAAGGACTGGAACGACATAAAAGCACAGAACAGCTGGCAGATCTTTAAGATCATGAGCGAATTTGTGGAAGGATTTGAAAAAATGTCCCGCATCGGGCCCTGTGTTTCTATTTTTGGAAGCGCACGTACAAAACCCGAGAACAAATACTACATTCTGGCCGAGGAGATCGCTTTTAAACTTGTGCGCGAAGGCTACGGCATCATCACGGGTGGCGGGCCCGGCATCATGGAAGCGGCAAACAAGGGCGCGCGCCGCGGAGAAGGAAAATCTGTAGGTCTGAACATTGTGCTGCCTTTCGAACAAAAACACAACGACTTTATTGATTCCGACAAATGCATCAACTTTGATTACTTTTTTGTCCGCAAAACAATCTTCCTTAAATACTCGCAGGGTTTTATCGGCATGCCGGGCGGCTTTGGTACCATGGATGAACTCTTTGAATCGCTCACCCTTGTGCAGACCAACAAAATTGCCCAGTTTCCTGTAGTGCTCGTGGGATCCGAATACTGGAAAGGGATGATCAGCTGGATGCGCACTACCATGCTGGATGAAGAAAAAAACATCAATCCCATCGACCTTGATCTCTTCAAAATAGTGGACACCGCCGATGAAGCAGTGAAGCACATTGTGGATTTCTACAGCAAATACCTCTTAAAACCAAACTTCTAAACTTGGGCAGGTGGGCGTTTAAAATACTGTTGTATCCCCTGCTCTATCTCATTTCTTTATTGCCGTTTCCGTTGCTGTATTTAAAAAGCAGTTTTTTTTATGTGCTTGTTTATTATGTGATTGGCTACCGGCGGAAGGTGGTTAAAACAAACCTTCAGCGTTCTTTTCCGGAAAAAAACGAAAAAGAAATCGCGCTCATCACCCGCCGTTTTTATCTTCATTTTTGTGATGTGATCTTCGAAACCATCAAGCTGCTCAGTATCTCCAAAAAAACCTTTAAAAAAAGGTGC
>CAZFCR010000659.1:0-1528 GCA_964517305.1 uncultured Akkermansia sp. | reverse complement strand
GATGAACGGTGAAATAAAGATCACAGCGGTACTCGGAAAAGGCACAAAAACTGATATTTTGCTAAAGGATATTTTCAGCAGCTGACATGGAAACAAAAGACATACGCGTAGTGATCATCGAAGATGATGAAACCATCAGGAATGGTTTTGAATATTTGATCAATGCCAGCAAAGGATATCAGGTTGTAAAAACATTCCCCGATGTGGAGAAAGCGTTTACAGGCATGCCGGACCCGGCGCCGGATGTGATTTTGCTCGACATTGAACTGCCTGGCACAAAAGGTATTGACGCCTTGCCTAAACTCAAACAACTGTTTCCTGCCACCCACATTCTCATGCTCACCGTGTACGACCACGAAAACCAGGTTTTCCAGGCCCTTGGCAAAGGCGCGTCCGGTTATCTGACCAAAAACGATTCAACCGAAAGGATCCTTGATGCGATTCGTGAAGTAACCGAAGGTGGCGCCCCCATGAGCATGAACATTGCCAGAATGGTGATCCGCTCCTTTCATAAAAACCAGGATTCACCTCTGACAAAAAGAGAAACAGAGATCCTTGAGCAGATCGCCAATGGCAAAAGCAGGAGTAAAATTGCCAAACAGATGTTCATCGACATTGAAACTGTGAAATCTCACATCAAAAACATCTATTCCAAACTCAACGTCCATTCCCGCGAAGACGCCATCAAAGAAGCAAAGAACAACAAATACATCTGATCAAAGAGAAACAGAACCTGCGGAAAGTTCCGGTCCCGCCCCACGAAGTTCTTTAACCAGTTTTCTGATCAGAAATAGGTGGGAAAACAAAACAGCCGGAACAATAAAAGCGGGAAGCCACACGAACGGAAAATGCATCACCGCTATATTGGGCTGATCAAAAGCAAACTTCTGAAACGGACCCGGTGCTGAAAGAAAAGAATTGCCCATGATGTTGAACAGCAGCAGCAGGCAGATCAGGTTCCAGCCGAGCAGGAAGGCGCGTGCGCCCTTCGACTTTTTATTGTACATAAAAAGCACTACAAAAGGCGCGGTAACACCTGAAAAAATATCAAAATTACGCCCCTCAAAGGTCATTAATCCAGGAACCTGCCGATGAACAAACAACCAGAACAACACCAGTTCCACTGGAATTCTAACCGCGTGGAGCCAATAAAGCCACTGCGCGTTCGTGTTATTCATCAGCCTGCGGCCCGCCCGCGTGGCGAACAGAAAAAAGATAAACAGAAAAGGTGGTAAGATCATCAATATAAATCGTGGTGGTAATCCTCTGCTCTCAAGATAAAACGAACGGGAGGCAAGCCAGGCCTGAAGGATGAGCCATAAGACAATAATTCCGGCGAGCAGGAATTTATTGCCTGCCGCTTTATAAAGACAAAAAAGTGTGAAGCCGGCGCAGATGATAAAAAGCAGGCTGATGTAAACAGGTAAATTTTCCATGTTATTTTTTTTTACAAAGATGAACACATCAGTTGGAGTGATCGCTTGCCAAATGACAAGAAATAAAAACAGACTTATTTTTTTGCGAACTC
>CAZFCR010000658.1:0-1528 GCA_964517305.1 uncultured Akkermansia sp. | reverse complement strand
ATACGGGGTGGATACCCAGTATTTTTACTGAGTTTTGGGTCTAGGAATGTTGGGATTGAGGTATTAAACCTTTCTCTGTAGCGTATGAGATCAGGGCTGCGAGGTTCTTGCATTCAGATTTTTGCATAAGGTTCTGACGATGCCATTCAACTGTTCTTTCCCGGATTGCTAATATTCTCGAAATGTCTGAATTGTCTTTATTTTGCCGTAAAAGTTCTAAAATTTGAAGCTCACGGCGAGTGAATTTTGTCGGCGGAAAGGCAAAACTCTGTTTTTGATCATTTGATAGCTCCGAAGCTAGCGCTTTTGTTATTCTTTCACTGTAATAGCAACCTTTTGTATGAACCATATAAATCGAGGCTACGATCTCGTCGAAGCTACTGTCTTTGGGCAAAAACGATTTAGCCCCCATTTTCAGAAACTCAACAATGAACGCGTCGCTGAAATGCTGCGTAAGCATAATAACTTTAATACTCGGATGCCCGGCATTGAGCCGACGTAAAGTTTCTCTTCCATCCATTACTGGCATGTCAATATCAAGAAGAACTATATCTGGGCTGCGTGTCGCCAATTGATTCAATAATTCCTGTCCGTTATTGACATCGAATAAAACTTTAATGTTTTTATGACCTTTTAACATCGAGATTAATCCCTGTCTTACAATAAGATGATCTTCAGCCATTGCCACTTTTATTTCAGCCTTCATTCTCTAGCGATTTTGTTGATTAAATGGAATGGTGAGGCAAATCAGGTTCGTCCAATCTGTAAATTTATTTACACTGGCGTTCACAAGCAGGAGTTGGACCTGAATGTCTTTGAACATTTCATCTAATGACTGTCTGTTAATCCACGCTTCATAGTCGTCTACGACTCCTTTTTCACGAACAAAATCCAAGTGAAAGTTATCGTCCTTTATGTAAAGGAATATTTCGATCTCTGTTAAAGGGGAAAGCAAGAAGAGGTTTAAAAGTAGTTCGAAGATTTTTAAAACATGTAATTCAGTTTCTGCTGAAAATCTTTGCGCCAGATCGCAAGAATTATTAAAGATAATTTGAGACTCAGGATGCTTGTTGGCAAACTTACGCTTATATGCCTCAAGCGTTTTGATTAATCCTAAAAATTCTAAAGTTGAGGGATGCAAATCCTCATATACTGAACGTAGATTGTCAGATATCCTGTCTATCAATTTCTTTTCCTTTCCAAAATTTATTTCTGCTGCTTCGTTCTCTCGGATTAACTCATGCATTTGAATTTGCATTTTTAGCAAAGCCAGCAGAGGGAAGATCTCACCATGCAAGTATTTTGCCATTGCCTTTATTGACTTCTCTCTTGACTGTATGGATTCTTTGAAACGTTCAACAAGTTCCTCCCGTGAAGTATTTATTAATTGTATTTTATAAGTTTGTTGAACACGTTTTTCGTCTGCGTTTGTTTTTCTGGATATGGGTCTTTTCATCATCTGTTTTGTTTAAGTTCAGATATAGGTATAAAAAATCAGCGTGGACGTCTAGCCACACTGCTACGGAGG
>CAZFCR010000657.1:0-1531 GCA_964517305.1 uncultured Akkermansia sp. | reverse complement strand
GATCCCAAACGGAACAGGTTGCCAGTTAACGGTATAGCCCTGCGCTACATTAGGCACAAAATTCAGATTCAGATTAAAAGCATTTACCGTGTTGGTGCAGGTGGTGTTTGTAAAAGTAACGCTGGTGGTAGGCTGATTGTAAACTGTAATAGTAGAGACAGCAGTTTGTGTTACAGGTACGTTTGCGATATTTAAACCGGTTGCAAAAACCGTATAGCTGCCGCTGTTGAGAGGATTCACGACAAACGTAGGCGTATTGGAAACAAATCCGCCAGGCTGCATAGAATAAGTAAGATTGGTCAGGGTGCCTGAGTTGGCCGCGATAATGGTAGCGTTGGAGCCGGCACAAATAGAAGGATTGTTCACACTTAAACAGTTAGGATCGCAGGATAAGCTGGCTGTACCAATGTTCTGAAAACCAACCAGGGTGTTTACACCACTGTAATTGGAAATACAAATGATAAATTGCTGACAGGGCTGTACCTGGAGCGGTGGCTCAAAATTGGTGGGTGAACTTCCCGGAGGCTGATTTCCCGCTGAAGCAATACCCGTTCCGCCCGAGCTGGAACCGTTCCAGTTACAACGGATTGGAGGCAGTGTGTTATTAAAAATATCGTTACATGCAGTTGGCGAATACGGCCACATGGCCCAGTCGTAAAAGCCTGCCTGAGGATTGGCTCCGTTAGATGCGCCAAAAATAAATTCAAGTACGCCCGCGTTTCCGACGGTGATCATCAGCCACTGAGGACGGTATTCATCAGACAATAAACAGCCGGAATTGGCCGAAGCCGGATTGGTTGTGGGATTGCTGATGTTGTTCCCCGCGGGAATGTCGGTGAATGTTCCAACTCCGGAAGTAGCATTAAACGTAAAGGTAGGAATGTTGCAGAGCGCGATGGCGCTCACACAATCGGCATTGATGTTCTGTTGCGCGTTGATGCGCGAAAACAAACCCAGTAAGGTGATCAGAAATGCTTTTTTCATCATGAATTATCTTGTGATCAGTTGATTGATTTTTTGAAATACAGTTTCAGACTCCAGGTTGCGGTAAACTTCATTTCCCGCTGAATCGTAAACAACGTTGCTGAGTCCGGCAGACTGCAGTTCCGGAACATCCGAAAGTTTTAGATGGAGCAGTTGATCCACGCCATCACGGCTGATCACGATCGTGGCTTCAGCACTCAGATCATCGGCGTTCACCGCTATCACCACGAGGCCTTTTTTACCGCCTTTTAATTTAGCCACCTGGTAAGTTTCACCAGCTTTTATAAAACTTTTATTGAGGGTGCGTGTGTTCATGTCGCTGACGCGCCAGATGTTAACGGCCATTAATTTTTCGCTGAGATCAACCGAAGGAAACTCTTTGCTTACAAGTTGATTCAATGTTTTGTAAGCTGCCGTTTGTGCGCTGATAAAAAAAACAGGCAAGGCAAATAACAGGGTGAAGATAGATTTTTTCATATTGAGAATTGCTAAAATACCAAATTTATGAAACTTGTGAAAAATAAAATATTCAATGTGCTGTAAACAA
>CAZFCR010000656.1:0-1533 GCA_964517305.1 uncultured Akkermansia sp. | reverse complement strand
TGGGGCGCTATTGCCCACCAGGTTTATTTTACACGCATGATCACCGGCGTTTATCATCCACTGAGCAACAAAAATTTTGATGCCTTTATGCTGAATCTCCGCGGCCGGTTTGGTGGCGACATTGTGGCCATGAACCAGCTTTATAAACGATTGCTCACGCTGAGACAACAGAACAACTCCACCACCATCGGTCTTATTGCCGATCAGACCCCTCCACCTGAGGGCGCTTACTGGACCACCTTTCTTAACCAGGATACACCGGTGTTTAACGGCAGCGAAAAGCTGGCCAGGAAATTTAATTATCCCGTGATCTTTATGCGGGTGAAAAAACTCAGAAGAGGTTATTACGAACTCAGTGCTAAACTTCTCACCGAAGAACCCGGTAAACTACCTGAGGGCGCTATTTCGGAGATGCACACACGCGAACTTGAGCGGAACATCATTGATCAGCCCTATACCTGGCTGTGGACCCACCGGCGCTGGAAACACAAAAGACCGCTGAAAAACCTCACCTGAATCCGGTGTGTATGACCTGTAAATTATGAGACGTTCACCCTTGATAAATCCGCCGGATAAGTTGATCAGGCTCTTTCAGCCTTGAATAAACTTTAATTATATTTGTTGAAAATCCACTTTGAATGATAAAAAAGGTCTCGATAATCGTGCCTGTCTACAATTCGGCAGCCTTCATGAATAATTTACTGAAGGCCATTGATGACGAGAAAAAAAATTCAAACTGGGATCTTGAACTGCTGCTGATCGATGATGGCAGCAGGGACAACAGCTACGCCAAAATTGAGGAAATGGCGACCCTCTATCCTTACGTGAAAGGTTTTAAATTGTCGCGGAATTTCGGGCACCAGATCGCGGTAAAAACCGGGCTCACCCACTGTACCGGCGAGTACATCGCCATCATTGACGATGACCTTCAGGATCCACCTTCTCTGTTGCCGATGTTTTTTGGATACCTCGACAAGGGTTACGATGTGGCTTACGGCGTGCGAAAAAAACGCAAGGAAAATTTCCTGAAAAAAATAAGTTATTCAGCGTTTTACCGCCTCCTCAAAAAGATGAGCAATACCGATATCCCGCTCGACAGCGGCGATTTTTGTGTAATGAAAAAACATGTGGTAGACAACATGCTGAAACTGCAGGAAAAAAATCCATTCCTCCGGGGCATCCGCGCCTGGGTTGGTTTTAAGCAGGTAGGGGTTGAGTACGAAAGGCATGCAAGGCTGGAAGGCGAATCGGGTTATACCTTTAAAAAACTGATGAAGATCGCCCTCGACGGAATTTTTTCATTTTCATCCGTTCCGATCCGTTTTATGACCTTACTCGGCATGCTCGGTTTTGCATTTGCCACACTTTATTCCATCAATACCATTTACGGTTATTTTGCCTACGGTACCAACGTAAAAGGTTTTGCCACGCTTGCCATTATGATTTCTTTCTTCAGTTCTCTTATCCTTATTTGCCTGGGCATTATCGGCGAATACATTGTGCGGATCTACGACGAAGTCAGAGACCGTCCAT
>CAZFCR010000655.1:0-1535 GCA_964517305.1 uncultured Akkermansia sp. | reverse complement strand
GCGCCAAGGTATTTACTAATGCCTGCGGACCCTGCATCGGTATGTGGGACAGGATGGGTTCTGAAAAACAGGAAAAAAACACCATTATCCATTCATTCAACAGGAACTTCGCGAAACGTAACGACGGTAACCCGAACACTTACGCCTTTGTAGCTTCTCCTGAAATTGTAACGGCCATGGCCATTGCAGGTGATCTTACTTTTAATCCACTTACAGATACGCTCATCAACGAAAAAGGTGAGAAAGTGAAACTGGATCCCCCAAGCGGAGACGAATTACCTAAAAAAGGATTCGCGGTTGAAGATCCGGGATACCAGGCGCCGGCCGCCGATGGCAGCAATGTGTCGGTAAACGTTTCGCCTGAAAGCGACCGCCTTCAGTTACTCGATCCATTCCCGGCCTGGGAAGGAATTGACCTCAAAGGTTTAAAACTGCTCATCAAGGCCAAAGGAAAATGTACAACAGATCACATTTCTATGGCTGGTCCGTGGCTTAAATACCGCGGTCATCTCGATAACATTTCAAACAACATGCTGATTGGTGCCGTTAACTTTTTTAACGATAAAACCGACAATGTAAAAAACCAGCTCACCGGTTCGTACGATTCTGTGCCAAAAGTACAGCGTCAGTACAAAGCGCAGGGCATCGGTTCGATTGTGATCGGCGACGAAAACTACGGCGAAGGTTCATCGCGCGAACACGCGGCCATGGAACCACGTCACCTCGGTGTGCGCGCCGTACTTGTAAAATCATTCGCGCGCATCCACGAAACCAACCTGAAAAAACAAGGCATGCTGGCACTCACCTTCAATGATAAGGCCGACTACGATAAAGTAAGAGAAGACGATTCCTTAGACATCATTGGTCTTACTTCATTTGCTCCCAACACACCTTTAACCGTGGTGCTGAACCACGCGGATGGCAGCAGGGATGAGATCACGGTGAACCACACTTACAATAAACAACAGATTGAATGGTTCAAAGCCGGTGGCGCTTTAAACATCATCAGGGCAAGCATCAAAGCGTGACCTAAACCCAATTCATAAAAAAAAGGCCGTTCTTAAAAGAGCGGCCTTTTTTTATGGACTTAATTATTTTAATCTCAGGCGAATTTTTTCTCAAATTCTTTCATCACATCCACCAGCACTTTTACGCTTTCAAGCGGTAATGCGTTGTAAAGTGAAGCCCTGTAGCCACCCACATCACGGTGTCCGCGCAGACCACTGATCCCCGCTTCTTTCCAGAACTTGTCAAATTCGGGCTCCATTTCAGGTTTGTTCATCAGGAAACACACGTTCATGTCGCTGCGATCTTCTTTAGCTGTTGTGCCAACAAAAAGACTGTTGCGGTCTATTTCATTGTAGATCAGATCCGACTTCTGACGGTTCAGTTTTTCGATCCAGGCAATGCCGCCATTTTTCTTTAACCACTGAAGCGTGAGCAAAGTAACGTAAATAGGAAATACCGGAGGTGTGTTGTACATGCTGCCGCTTTTGATGTGTACGTTGTAATCCATCATCTACAACATTTTACGG
>CAZFCR010000654.1:0-1545 GCA_964517305.1 uncultured Akkermansia sp. | reverse complement strand
GCCATCCGAGGCCCGGATGGTTGCAAGGCGCACGCCTTCAAACCCGATCTGCCGGATACGCCCGGTGGTAGAGTAGATGAATGCGCAGCCTTCGGGACAGAGTCCCGTGCCTGCAAGACCGCCAAACTGGTGATCAGCGATAACTGGAACAAACCTTATTCACGCGAAAAAGCCGCTTTCCCGCTTAACTGGGTGCGCGACAATAAATTCTGGCCAAGTGTAGGCCGTGTTGACAATGCTTATGGTGACAGGAACCTCGTTTGTTCATGCGCGCCGATTGAAGCCTACATGGAAGAAAGTCTGGCCAAATAATTTAACGTTTAATTAGGAAAAAGCCCTGATTTATCGTTAAAAACCCTCTTTTAATCGTTAAAAACCCCTTTTTGAGGGGTTTTTTGCGTTAAAATGCCTAACTTTAATCTATCATTTTAAGTCCTTTAGTAAACACACATGAAAAAAACACTGTCCCTTTCTGTTCTCCTCGTCCTTACGGTTTTCTTTTTCAGCAGCTGTTTCTTACTTAACCGGTACATGAAATCTGATAAAGAGCTGGCAGAACACTATCAGCACGCGCGCATCAAACCCGTTTACAAACAAAGCAAATTCCTCGACCGCAAATTACACTACGCGGTTCTGAGTTCCAGCGATACACTTCCTTTACTCGTTATGATCCACGGCGCTCCCGGCGCCTGGTACGGTTACATGAATTTAACCGACGACAGCCTGCTTCAGCAGCATTTTAAAATTGTGGCGGTAGACCGTCTTGGTTATGGCAAATCCGGTTACGGCAAAGAAGAATTGTCGGTTGACATGCAGGCCAGCGCCATCAAACAGATTATTGACAAAGAAAATACCACCGGCAAAAAAGTGTACCTGCTCGGAAGATCTTATGGCGCGCCAATCGCAGCGCTCCTGGCCATCAAAAATCCCGATAAAATTGAAAAGCTGGTGATGGCCTCCCCTGTGATTGATCCTGAAAAAGAAAAGTTTTACTGGTTCAGCAACATTGGCAATACGGCATTTGTTCAGTGGCTGCTGCCCGACATGCTGAATGTGGCCACCCGCGAAAAATTCTCACATCAGAAAGAAATGCGCAAGATGCTGGGTTCATGGAAAAACCTCTGTACACCAACGTACGTGCTGGTGGGCGAGCAGGATAACATTGCCGATACCGCAAATTTTTCCTTCGCCAAAAAACACATCACCTGCCCTGCGGTGTTTATGAAGTTAAAAAATACAGGTCACCAGATCACACAGCAACAGCCTGAACTGATCAAAAACCTCTTGCTCGAAAAACCATACAGCCAAATGGCTTCCATCATCTCTGAAGAGAATCACCGCGGTGAACTTTTCTGGGATGATCTTCACAAATCACGCAAGGAAAAAGCAGGAAACGCCAAAGCATTTTTACCTCAGGCGCAAACACTGAAAGCGACGGTTCAATAAATCCTGATTTAAATTCCGGATCAGTTGCCTTTGATCTTTCCCTTTACAATAAAGGCATTGGGGAATGCTGACTGAATCTTTTTAAGTGATTCAAAAGCC
>CAZFCR010000653.1:0-1547 GCA_964517305.1 uncultured Akkermansia sp. | reverse complement strand
CGTATCTTTCCATAATCGGCATCTGCTGAATTCAGCGTGAGGTTAGAAAGATCAATGCCCAGCGATTTAATATGGTCTCGCAGTTCTTTTTCCTGTTTTTCAATCGAATTTTTTTCTTTGTTATCATTGGGTTCACGCAGTGTGATGGTGATGAATATTTCATCGGGTACCACCTCCGTTTCGGCGGTGCCGGTAACTTCAATGAACCTTTTGCCGGCAAAAACATCGTTCACCTGCGCGCTGAATGAACAAACAAACAACAACAGGCCGGTTAACAGACTGATTTTTTTCATGGTTTGGAATTAGGATAAAAAATAAATGCACACCCGGAGGCATGCATTTAAATATTGTTATTTAGAAATACTTTCACCCCAGGCCGCGGGATTAGCCCGCCATTCCTGTAATTTATTAATGTCTTTTTCTGCAATGTATTCTTTATCCAGGGCAGCCTGGATCAATGTATCATAATTGGTAAGGGTTTCAACACGGCATTTGGCTTTTTTAAAATTCTGAACCGCTTCATCAAAACCATAAGTAAAGATGGCTACCATGCCTTTTACCACGCATCCCTTTTCGCGCAGGGCTTCAATGGCTTTGATGCTGCTTCCGCCTGTGCTGATCAGATCTTCGATGACAACCACACTCTGGCCTTTTTCAATCTCGCCTTCGATCATGTTGGTTAAGCCGTGTTTTTTGGCTTCACTTCTTACGTAAACAAAAGGAAGTCCCATTTCCTGCGCCACCAGGGCGCCAATGGCAATACCGCCGGTAGCAACACCCGCTATCACATCCGGTTTCACAAAATGTTCGTTGATTACCTCAACAAAATGCTGGCGGATGTACGTTCTGATTTTAGGATAAGAAAGGGTTTTACGGTTATCGCAGTAAATCGGCGATTTTAGTCCGCTTGCCCAGGTAAAAGGTTGTTCAGGTTGAAGTTTAACGGCTTTTATTTGTAATAAAAATTCAGCAACTTTAACTGCGTGATCATCAAAAGAGGTCATGCCGCAAAGGTAATTTTACTTTCTTAAATCTGTCTCACTTTTTATGAACAAAAAACTATATTTCAACGATAAATACATAGAGTTCATCGGCCCTGAAGCGCAATTTACAGACAATCAATCATTTGAAACCTACAATCCCGCTATCCACAAAAAAAAGGACCTGAAACAGCTGATGGAGGATTTTCTTGATCCTGAGAACAATAAAAACATCCGGTGGCTGAGTGCTGACTTTGAGTCGGGTTTGCGAGAGCTGAAAGATCACTTTTATTATATAGAAGCGGCGGGAGGCGTGATAGAAAAAGAGGGGAAGTTTCTGTTTATCAGGCGTCATAACCGCTGGGACCTGCCCAAAGGCAAGCTCGAAAAAAACGAAGGCATCCGCGAAGCTGCGGTAAGAGAATGCGAAGAGGAATGCGGCATCAAGGAACTGGAGATCAAACACCAGCTTTCATCCACCTTTCACATTTATCCACACAAAAAAGGCCACGCGCTTAAACAAAGTTATTGGTTTTACATGCAAACCCTTTACAATGGCGAATTGTT
>CAZFCR010000652.1:0-1554 GCA_964517305.1 uncultured Akkermansia sp. | reverse complement strand
GAGGGTTTCCATTTACTTCAGCCCGGCGAAGCAATTGATCTTAAAAACCAGACGGATAAAGCGGTGCACGAGCGGCTGTTTCCTGCGCAGAAAAAAGGGCCTGTTTACGTATGGTGGGCTGCTGCCGCGCTGTTTATACTTTTGTTCGGTTTGGGTTCTTATCTGGTGAGGAATTACAGCAACAATCAGCCCGATCTTGCTGAAAATCTGCCTTTCGAAGATCGCAATGAAAAAATATTGCCCGCTCCATCAGAACCGGTTTCTTCTCCTGAAACAAATGCAGCCGGCAATTCAGATACAAAAACCGAAACTGTGAAAAAACTCAGGGTCGAAGAAAAAAATACCGGCAACAAAGAAAAAACGGAAGATCTGTCACCCATCACCACTCAGGCCATGGCATCTGAGGCTGATGCCGAAATACAGGCGCCTCCAACCGACATCTCTGAAAACGCGCCGGTACCTCCTGCCGAAGCACCAAAAGAGACCCGATCTGCTTCCCCCGAATTAGCCGCGGGCAGCTCCCGTGCCGAGCCCGTTGTAAATGCAGATCAGAAAAAAGCAAAAAAAAATGCGGTGATGGAATCTGCTCCTGAAACAACAGCGATGGATCAGAAAAGCGCGGAACCTAATTCCGTTGTTTATAAAGGGGGAGAAAAAGCGCTGCTTCGTGAATTAAAAAACCGCTTAACCCCTCATTCAATTCCCGCGTTCAGTGCCACTTTGCACGTCAGTGTTGCCAATAAAGTAACTCTGGTTTTATTTGACGGGAAATCAACACTAAGCGAAGATGAAAAAAAACTGGTACGTGAAACGTTTTTAAAGCTGGATAAATTTGAGGCGAAGATCAACGATGCGGGTCAACCTGCATTGTATCTGTTCAGCTACACGCCCTGATCGCGGCGGCGTGTCAATTCTTTAAACACCTCTTCCATTTTTTGTTCTTCTTTGTTGAGCGTGAGTACGCCCAATTCGTTTTTTACAGCAAAATTAAAGATCTCTTTACGCACGTCTGATTTAGATTGCGAGGCCAGCTGCCAGGTGTTGCCATGCAGGTGTTTTACATGATCAACAAGCGCGATTGATTTTAAACTCTCCGCCCTAACCTCTTTATCAAACTCAACCGTAATCAATTGTCTTGTTGAACTGCGCTGCAGATTGCGCGTTTCGTCATTGGCAACAATTTGTCCTTTATCAATGATGATCACTTTGTCGCAGATGGCTTCCACCTCCTGCATGATGTGTGTACTCAGCATCACGGTTTTTTCTTTCCCGAGAGATTTGATCAAAGCGCGGATCTCATCGAGCTGATTGGGATCAAGGCCGGTTGTTGGTTCGTCCATGATAAGTACTTTGGGATCGTGGATCATGGCCTGAGCCAGACCCACACGCTGACGGTACCCTTTACTGAGTGCGCCTATCTTTTTATTCTGTTCCAGTTGAAGTCCGGTTATGCTGATCATGTCAGCCACACGCGAACGCACTGATTTTACCTTGTAAAGGCCGCCGATAAATTCAAGAAATTCTTTCACGTACATATCAAGGTACAGCGGATTG
>CAZFCR010000651.1:0-1569 GCA_964517305.1 uncultured Akkermansia sp. | reverse complement strand
AGCGACACTACCGGCTTGATGTGAAGGGGGTTCACGTTCAGATTATTTTTAGCGGCGAGCGACTGCATAAAGACATCGCGCAATCCTGTTCCGAAAGAAATATTACCCTGTGTAAAATTTGAAAGCGAGTGGCTTTCCATATCCCCAGCTTTCAGGTGGAGAGATGGGAAAACGGTTCGTGTGGTCGTGCCTAGTTCTTCAACATTAAAGATGTTGCCTTCAAAATTACAGCCGAAGCCGCGTTTATCATCAATTTCGATATAAAACCCTCTTTGTTTCGTCAGCCATTCTTCCTGTGGTGGTTTGTTGATGATGGCATAACCTTCGCTCAGCTGTTTTTTATTGTCATAATATTCAACGTGAATGGTGGTAGAAGGCGGATTTCCCTGGGCCGTGAACCACGAGGTATCTGCGCGGTCAAACGCCAGAGACACTACTCCGAACTTGGGATCAAACGCCTGGTGGTCATCGTTGATAAAATAGGTATTGGTCTCACAAAAGCTCGGGAGATAAGGGCCCGGACATTCGTCGGCCAACGGATTGGCCACAGCAATAGCACGAACGATCGTAGTCCGGTCAATAGTGATAAAACTGGTGAGTGAGTCGTAATAGCGTACTGTCGGATCAACCGGCGGATATCCTTCTACCGGATAATCTGCGAAAAGTCCGTTTGGGTCGCTGAGTGTATAAAAAACATTAAAGCACGGTGACGTGAGTGTGTCATAGGTCATGCCGTTGAGTCTGATGAACAGAATCTGGGCACCCGGGTAAAATCCACCCTGGTTAGGTTTTTTACTGAAATCCGTTTCTGTCGACACATAAATTTCAGGTGTTGGGGCGTAATCAATGTAGTTATTGATGAGCGGATTGTTCTGTTGGTTGGAGTGCGTGGTATACAACCGCCATGCGCCGATTCCGCGGATCTGCGGGTTGATGCGGCCGCGGGTGTGATCTGCTTTGGTTACCTGAACTACCACCGAATCCCTGATCACACCATTTTCAGAAATGATGAGCCATTGGTCGCGGCACTGATCTAAAGTAAAATTGGCGTGCGGATTGGTCAGCGAACTGATGTTTTTGCCGGTCAGCCAAACAGTTTTAATATCGTTGGGCTGCATCACGAAGCCTGTAGGGAACTTCCATTTGTTCAGGTTATTCCTGTCGTTACTGAGATAATAATTACTCATCGAAACAGAAGCGGTATGGGCGCAGCGAATTTCCACCCAGTCACTGTGGGCTCCAAAATTATCAGTGGGGCCGGTGATATTGGTTGCCGAATATTCGTTAAGGATAATAACATCCTGCGAGGTCTGGGCCAGGTTTTCGCCGCAATTCAGTAAAAGGACGGAGCAAAAAAACAAGAGCAGTTTTCTTCGTATCATAATTCGATTAGTGTGAGTTTTTCCAAAAAAATGTACCTCTCAAATATACAAAAAGGATGAACATTGTCAAAAAACCTTGAATAACGTTTTTAATTGTTAATTACCCTTGCTTAATCACGAAGCAAAAGCCTAACTTTGCGCAGGCTATGAGCGATATAATTCATCACGAATGCGGGGTGGCATTCAT
>CAZFCR010000650.1:0-1571 GCA_964517305.1 uncultured Akkermansia sp. | reverse complement strand
ACGGGAACACAGCATTGCCTCGGCAAAAGAACTCGTAGCCGGACAAACAGCAAAAGAACCACTCATGAAACTCGACTATTTTGAGATTTGTGATCCCGAAACACTTGAAGTTTTAAACAAGCTTCAGCCGGATAAACCCGCAGTGGCGCTCATTGCAATGTATGTTGGCAAAATCAGGCTCATCGACAACCTGAATATTAATTGATCTTTTTCTTACCGCCACTTTCTTAAATTTCTATTTTTGTAGCCTTATAAAAATTACCATGGCTCAGAAACCTGAAGATCTTTTTAAAAACGTTATCTCCCACAGCAAAGAATACGGCTTTATTTTTCAAAGCAGCGAAATTTATGACGGGCTCGGGGCAGTGTATGATTACGGACAGTGCGGAGCAGAACTGAAAAAAAATATCCGTGAATACTGGTGGAAAGCCATGGTGCAGCTCAACGAAAACATTGTGGGAATCGATGCAGCCATTTTTATGCACCCAACCACATGGAAAGCCAGCGGACACGTAGACGCTTTTAATGATCCCCTCATCGACAACAAAGACAGTAAAAAACGTTACCGTGCCGATGTGCTCATCGAAGACCATGTTGCGAAGATAGAAGACAAGATCAACAAAGAAGTGGAGAAGGCGGCCAAACGTTTTGAAGGGTTTGATGAAGCCATGTTCCGCTCAACCAACGCGCGCGTTAAAGAATATCAGGAAAAAATAGATATCATTAACAACCGGTTTAAAACGGCGCTCAACAACAATGATCTCGCTGAAGTAAAACAGATCATCCTGGATCTTGAAATAGTTTGCCCTATCAGCGGCACACGCAACTGGACCGACGTTCGCCAGTTTAACCTCATGTTCAGCACCTCTATGGGTTCTGTATCGGATGAGGCCAGTACACTGTACCTGAGGCCGGAAACCGCGCAGGGAATCTTCGTAAACTATCTTAACGTTCAAAAAACAGGCAGGATGAAGATCCCTTTCGGGATTGCTCAGACAGGAAAAGCTTTCAGAAATGAAATAGTAGCCCGCCAGTTCATTTTCAGGATGCGTGAGTTTGAACAGATGGAGATGCAGTTCTTCGTAAAACCAGGCACTGAAATGGAATGGTACGAACACTGGAAACAAACGCGCTTAAAATGGCACCTGTCGCTGGGTCTTGGTGCTGAGAAATACAGGTTCCACGACCACCTGAAACTCGCTCACTACGCCAACGCGGCCTGCGACATCGAACACGAATTCCCTTTTGGCTTCAAAGAACTGGAAGGCATTCACTCCCGCACCGATTTTGATCTGAAACAACACGAATCACATTCCGGAAAAAAATTACAATACTTCGACAACGAATCCAATCAGAGTTTTGTTCCTTATGTGGTGGAAACATCTGTTGGACTTGACCGCCTGTTTCTGGCGGTACTATCATCAGCTCTCAAAGAAGAAAAACTTGAAGGTGGAGATACTCGTGTGGTACTCGCGCTTCCCCCTGCCCTGGCCCCTTACAAGGCCGCTGTTTTTCCGCTCGTTAAAAAAGATGGTTTGCCTGAGCTCGCGGAAAAGATCATGGATACGCTT
>CAZFCR010000649.1:0-1574 GCA_964517305.1 uncultured Akkermansia sp. | reverse complement strand
CGCCTTCGCCGAAAAGCTGGCAGGATTTGGCTGCAGAGTACTGGCATATGATAAATACAAAAAAGGTTTTGGCAACGCGTTGGTTGAAGAATGCAGCCCGGAAATACTTTTCGAAACCTGCGACATCATCAGCCTTCACCTGCCCCTGAACCAGGAAACGCTGTATTATGCAGATACTGTTTTTTTAAATTCGTTTAAAAAATCCATTTATGTGATCAATACAGCCCGTGGTAAATGTCTTAAAACCGAAGACCTTGTGGCTGCCATACAATCAGGGAAAGTGAAAGGAGCCTGCCTTGATGTGCTGGAGTATGAAAAACTCAGTTTTGAAGGTCTTGGCGGGGATATGCCTCCGGCCCTGAAGTATCTTCTCAATTCAGACAAGGTTATTCTGAGCCCCCACATTGCGGGCTGGACACACGAAAGCAATTACAAAATGAGCCGGATGATCGCTGAAAAAATGAACTCCGTTCTGAAAAAAATTACCAGTTAATGGTGTAAACCGGCGAAGAAAAGAGGTTGGATTTATTTTGTTTGAGATCCTGAACAAATCCGGTGAATTTGATGATGCGGGCCTTTGAATTGGGCCGGTACTGATTCATCGGAACAAGAATGTCGCCTTTGATGGCTTTGCCTTTGTAATAACCGTTGTCGGGCTGCCTGATGGTATTGGTGTACCTGATGGTATCATTAAGTTCGGTGCTGAAGGGCGCTTCAAATTGTTTGCTCACCGGATTAAGGCTGTAAGATGTGATAAAAATATTCGGGCCTTCGCTCAGCTGATCTACAAACAGATCACCGTCTCCGTCAGAATATCCAATGAGTATTTTAGCCCCCGTATCTCGGGAATTTTGAGGCGCCATAAATTCCTTGAATTCAATTTCAGGAAAAGGATTCTTGGGCTTTTGTTTCACGCAGGAAAAAAAAGATATGGCGACAGCAAATAAAATAATCAGATAACGCATCGGATTGGAATCAATATTTAAATTTACAAAAATAACCGCCACCCGCCTTGAACAGCTTGTTAAAAAACGAAAAGAAGATCTTTGAGATTGCCGGCGAATCGGATTTCAACGGTCAATGCCTTGAAGTTTTCCAGTGGCAATACCGGCACAACGCGGTGTATCAGAACTGGGTGAACCTTCTTAAAATTGATCCTGCAAAGGTCACTTTTCCGGAACAGATCCCTTTTCTTCCGGTTGAATTTTTCAAAAGCAAAGAGGTGCTCTCCGGTTCCGCAACACACGACACACTCACGTTTACAAGCAGCGCCACCACATCACAGATCCCGGCGAAACATTTTGTGACGCATCCTCAGATGTACCTGGAAAGTTTTTTGCGTGGTTTCGAGCTGTTTTATGGCGACATTAAAAATTATTGTCTTCTGGCCTTATTACCCAATTACCTCGAGCGGGAAGGTTCTTCGCTTGTTTACATGTGCCGCGAACTGATTGAACGTTCAGGTCATTCACAAAGCGGATTTTACCTGCGCGACACTGACCGGCTGATTGACACAATCAATGTATTAAAAATAAAGGGACAGAAGGTGCTGCTGATAGGCGTTTCATACGCGC
>CAZFCR010000648.1:0-1581 GCA_964517305.1 uncultured Akkermansia sp. | reverse complement strand
TCATGCAATATCCTATTGATCCCACCTGTTCCCGTACTGTTGCCCGGATCGTAACTGAATTTCATCAAAAAGGCTTCATTGGCTGCATTTGCGTATGAGTTGATAAACCGGTGATCTCCTGCAAAGATCCCTGAGATATAAAGACTGCCGTTACCATCGCCGGTAACGTAATATCCTTCTCCTCCGCAGGGATCAGGCCCTTCTGAACATCTGGCTGAAATCAGTGAACCATCGCTTTTGTAATGCAACAGCAGCAAATTGTAGCCATATTTATTGCCGGCCTGCAATACCTGGTCGCCAAAAGTAGGATCGAGAGAATAGTTAAAACCACCGATCACAAACACATTATCCGCATTGTCGGCATAGATCTCATGGCAATATTCAGTGGCCCTGCTGCCGCCTGTACGCACCCACTGAAACCCACCGTTGTTGCTGTATTTGGCCACAAAAGCATCCGCGCTGCCCCGGGAGGGCTCTGCGGTATAGGTTCCCATTACCAGAGCGTTGGAATAATAACCCGCAACAAAGACGTCACCTTTTTTATTAATGGTGATAGATGTTGGGTATTGACTATTCTCGCCTGAAATTTTTTCGACCCAGATCAGCTCTGCTTCCTGGTTGTATTTTGCAACAAATCCGTCGCCGGCCCTTGGTTTTTCAAACTGAACTCCGGGCGCGAAATCCAGGCTGCTCCTGTAATTGCCGGTGGTATAAATATAGTTCTGTTCATCCACCACCATGTCAAAACTATTATCAGGCGAGAGGTATTCTATAAAAAAGGGTTTCACCCATAAAAATGTACCATCAGGTTGGTATTTGGCGATAAAAGTATTGGAGGTTAATTGCTGCCCTTCGAAAGGAATAAGTGAGGGGGAGTATCCTGCAAGCAGAATGTTGTTTTGTGAATCAAGGCAAATCGCTTTTGCTGAACCATGTTTGGGAATCTCTTTACTAAACACTAGATCACCTTCAGATGAATATTTTCTGAACATCTGGCGATTTATGCTCTCACCTGCCATAAAAACATTTCCTTTTTTATCGCAAACGGTTAGCAGTTCCGCCTTTCGTTTGTATGGGGAATAAAACTCTTTATGCCAAAGCAAAGTGCCAGCCTTATCATAGCGAGACAAAAATTCACCCATTACCATCGAATCCGAACTCCGAAAATTACCCTTAAAATTACCTGACAAATAAACAGATCCCTCTGGGCCAATTGATATACAGCGGCCAAAGGCATATTCGGAAATTCTCTCATTGGACAACCATTTAAAATCATACTGAGCTTCGGATGTCAGAAAGCAGACCAGAAAAAAAGTTACGAGTCTTTTCATAGTCTGAAATTACAATAGTTTTTGGCGCGTCATAATATTCTTCGACTAAAGCCGGAAAACAATGCTTGACCCCTGTGCAAACTTCTCTTTATTCCCAAACAAAAAAACCTCTCCAGTCGGAAAGGGTTTTTTATTGATGTGCTATAAAATTTACAGTCCCAACAATACCTCTTCAGGGTTTTTGCCGCCAAACAAGATGCGGGTTGGGTTCTCCAACATCTCTTTTACTTTTACTAAAAATCCTACGCTT
>CAZFCR010000647.1:0-1583 GCA_964517305.1 uncultured Akkermansia sp. | reverse complement strand
AAAGTATTGAATTAATGGTGTTGGACGCCTCAGGTAAAATTGTTTACGAAACAAAATTACCGGAGGGCAAGAATGAGGTTGATGCCGGTTCTTTAAACGCCGGTCTATACATTGTGAAGTTTCATAGCAAAGATCGAATCAACTTCGCGAAACTCATCATAATGGACAAATAGCTTACACCACAAAAATTGTTGATCGTAAAATCAGTATCACTGACACAAAAATTTAAATATTTTTTGTAACCCGTCTTAGGTCGGAGTCGATCTGGGCGGATCCGAGTAAGGACTTGAGTGTGATTAGTCTGATCAGATGAGACTGACGAAAATCCGGATCGTTAAATCCCGATTTATCAAGGCCTGATTTTAATTCGCCGATGGTTTCTTCGAGCGTGCAGCGAGGCGTATACTCCGGCGCCAGTTTTTTGAAAAGCGAAAAATCTACTTTATAGGATCTGTTGTCAGGTTGAGCGTTTGGATTAACCTGGATTTCAATTTCAGGCATTACTTTTTTCACCGCGTTAGCAAGATCAATCACCTGGTAATTCCATTCATCAGAACCCACGTTTACTATGAGGTAAGACGTTGTCTCTTTCCTGTTTACAGCCCAGTCCATAGCCCGTGCCATGTCTTTTACGTTGATAAGTGGTCTCCAGGGTTTACCATCGCTGAGAATTTCAATTTTTTTGTTCACGAGCGCGCAGGCCACGAAGTCGTTCAGTACAAGATCAAGTCTTAAACGGCTGCTGAAGCCACATGCAGTGGCAAAACGCAGACAGGTAATTTTAAAATTGGCGTCAGCAAGGGGTTGAAGGTCTTTTTCAGCGCCCACTTTAGAACGTGCATACGCCGTTAAAGGATTCAGTTCTGACTCTTCTTTCCTTGCGCTTGAATCGGCGAGCCCGTATACACTGCAACTGGAGGCAAAAACAAAACTTTTTACAGATTCTTTTTTTGCAGCCGCAGCAATTTTGACTGCACAGGCCTGGTTAATTTCAAGCGTCGGTTTTTCAAAAGCATTGCCCATCGGGTCGTTCGAAATGGCCGCGAGGTAAATCACAGCATCCATGTTTTTGAGCAAGGAGGTGTCGAAATCACGCACATCGCCGTAATACTGCGCCTTCAAACCCGTTTCAGGCAACAGTCCGTTTTTCACGGTTTCGTTTCCCGTAAAATAGCCGATGTCGTATCCGTATAAAGAAGGTTTTGGATTTTGTTGATTAAAGTGGTTCACCACAACAGGACCAATGTAGCCGAGGTTTCCGATAATAAGAATGTTCATTTTAATTAGGTTTAATTCCAGATTTTCCAGTCAGGTTTGTTGGTAGCCCAGAGCGCCTCAAGTTCTACCTTATCGCGAATGGCGTCCATACACTTCCAGAAGCCGTAGTGGTAATAAGCCGAAAGTTGTCCATCGTGCGCAATCTCGATGAGCGGCTTTTTTTCCCACTGAACAGGATCCATATCGCCTTCAAGATATTTAAAGATGCCCGGCTCGAGTACAAAAAAACCGCCATTGATCCATACCCCGTCTCCCGAAGGTTTTTCCTGGAATCTTTTAACGGTGCCATCGGCATCCGCTTCAAT
>CAZFCR010000646.1:0-1626 GCA_964517305.1 uncultured Akkermansia sp. | reverse complement strand
CGCTTATTCCCGTTTTGGTGCACAACACGGTTTTACTGGTTCCCATGTCAGCAGTCTGGCCTTCGATTCATCAGGCAGGCTCTGGATAGGAACAGCGGAAAAAGGAATTTATGTGATGGACACATTAAAAAAGAAATTCGTGCATTTTTCGAAACAGCACAAACTCAGGAGCCTGACCATCAACAACCTTTCTTTTTTTGGAAACGCGATCTACGCCGGCACTACCGAAGGGCTGTACGTGATTCATGCTGATGATGAGATTGAATACCTGACCACCAACGAAGGTTTATTGCACAACAATGTGCTGCAGGTGTATGGCGACAGACAAAAACGTTTGTGGATTGCCTCCCATGGAGCCCCGCCTTATTACATTAAAAATGGCAAAGCAGTACCATTTAAAAAAGTGGTGGGCCTCGACTCCTATAACATCAATTCGTATTGTGAAGACGCAAAGGGAAACATCTGGATCGCCACCGAAGGTGACGGGCTGTTTTTTTACAACAACCGGCAGTTTGTGAACTACACCGCTGAGCAGGGATTGTTTTCAGATTATTGCAATGGCGTGGTGGCCGATGAAGCCGGCAACATCTGGGTAACGCACAGAAGTGGTTTAAGTGAGAAAAAACACCACCGCGATTATTTTAACCACTATTCGGAACAGAACGGCCTGGTGATGAATGAAAATTCACTGAATGGTCTTTCGCGCGATGGCGACCAGTTGTGGTTTGCCACCTCCGACGGGCTTGTGAACTTTGATCTCGAAACCACCATCATGGCCGAGATCAGACCCAAAATTTTGCTCCGCTCACTTTTGATCAACGACAGTGTTTTTGATGTAAAAGCACACAACGTTCTAAAGTATGGTTATTATTCTGTAAGACTTGATTTTATTGCCATTTCGCTTTCTGAACCCGGATCCATTCAATACCGCTACAGGCTCATTGGTGCCGACACCGCATGGAAAAGCACCACCGAACGCAGTATAGATTATGCCAAACTAGGCGACGGTGCCTATACACTTGAAATTGTGGCGTGTAATACCAACAATGGACTGTGCTCAGAACTCAGTCGCACCACTTTTAAAATAAAACCACCTGTGTGGCAGAGTTTCTGGTTTTACCTGCTGATTCTGGCGGGCGTGGTATTTTTAACCTACAGCATCATTCTGCTTCGCACGCGTAACCTCCGGCGCACGCAGCTGCTGCTTCAGCTCAAGGTAAAACAAAAAACATTTTTATTACAGCGCGAAAAAGAAGCCGTAGAGGCGATCAAAATGGAACTGGAGGAGAAAAACAAAGACATTACCGATAGCATCAGTTACGCCAAACGCATCCAGGATTCGATTTTGCCGCCGGAGGAATTGCTGGATGAACTGTTTGATGAAAACTATTTTGTGATGTTTAAGCCAAAGGACATTGTGAGCGGCGATATTTACTGGGCGGCCAGTATGAACGTAAACAGCAACAACAAGGCACCTCTGGCCATCGCGGCCGTGGTGGATTGTACCGGGCACGGTGTTCCCGGCGCTTTTCTCAGCATCATGGCCAATGATTTTCTCAAACAATCCATCATCGATCAGGATGTGAACCAGCCGGATGAGATCCTCAACTTTTTAAATGAACACGT
>CAZFCR010000645.1:0-1628 GCA_964517305.1 uncultured Akkermansia sp. | reverse complement strand
ACAGGAGCCATCCAGTATTCAGGAGCACCTTTACCTTTACCCATACGTACCTCAGCTGGTTTTGAAGTTACAGGACGATCCGGGAATACACGGATCCAAACCTGACCTTCACGTTTCATAAAACGGGTAATCGCGATACGGGCTGCTTCGATCTGGCGGCCAGTCATACGGCACTCGTCCATCGCTTTGATACCAAATGAACCAAAGGCTAATTCATGGCCACGCTTCGCGTCGCCTTTGATTTTCATTTTATGTGATTTTCTATATTTTGATCTCTTTGGTTGTAACATGACCTTAAGTTTTATTCTTTTATTTTAAAAATGAAACGCGTTCTGCTTATTATTTATCGTCCCTTTTAGTGGCGCCGCGTTTGTTGTTGCCGCCTTTTCCACCGAATTTAGGACGCTCGTCGTTTCTCCTGTCTCCTGCCGATCCTGGTCCTTTTTCTTTTGAAAGACCAGCGTTAGGAGAAAGATCACGTTTACCGAACACTTCGCCGCGGCAGATCCATACTTTTACGCCGATACGGCCGTAAGAAGTGTGTGCTTCAGCAATAGCGTAATCGATATCAGCACGCAGTGTGTGCAGTGGCGTTCTTCCTTCTTTGTAACCTTCGGTACGTGCCATCTCGGCACCACCCAAACGGCCTGAAACTTTAATTTTGATACCTTCGGCACCCAGACGCATGGTTGAAGCCATGCTCATTTTGGCTGCACGACGGAAAGAGATACGGCCTTCGATCTGACGCGCGATGCTGTCTGCCACTAAACGGGCATCCAGTTCAGGACGTTTGATCTCAAAAATATTGATCTGGATCTCTTTTTTAGTGAGTTTCTTTAATTCTTCTTTCAGTTTATCAACCTCTTTTCCACCCTTTCCGATGATGATCCCCGGACGGGCAGTATTGATGGTAACAGTAATTAATTTCAGAGTTCTTTCGATAACAATTTTCGAAATGCTGCCCTTAGGTAAACGCGCTTTCAGGTAGGTCCTGATTTTGTCGTCTTCAACTATCTTATCAGCATAGTTATTGCCGCCAAACCAGTTAGAATCCCATCCCTTGATGACACCTAATCTTATACCAATTGGATTTACTTTTTGTCCCATTTCTTATTTGCTATTTTTTGTGTCTAAAATTAAAGTTACGTGATTGGTGCGTTTGCGGATACGGTAACCGCGGCCCTGAGGCGCGGTGCGCAGGCGTTTAACCATCAATGCGCTGTCTACCATGATCTCTTTTACAAACAGGGTACCCTCTTCGGCACGTGCCTGGCTCTTTTGTTCGTAGTTGGCAATGGCTGACTTTAATAATTTTTCTAAACGACCAGAAGCTTCGCGGGTGTTGAACTTTAAAATGTTCAAAGCCAGGTAAGCATCCTTGCCTCTTACTAAATCAGCTACCTGACGCATTTTGCGCGGCGAGGTAGGACAGTTATTTAATTTCGCGAAGTAAGAGGTTTTGTTCTCTTCCTTACGTTTCTCGGCTACTAATCTTTTTCTTTTTCCCATGGCTTCAATTATTTCTTGTTATGACCAGCGTGACCCTTGAATACGCGAGTTGGTGAAAATTCTCCTAATTTATGTCCAACCATGTTTTCGGTTACATAAACCGGGATGAACTTTGCACC
>CAZFCR010000644.1:0-1632 GCA_964517305.1 uncultured Akkermansia sp. | reverse complement strand
GTAAAATTGTCTTTTGTAAGGTTTCTTCCATAAATGGCCTCCACCTTATTTACTCTGTGATTTTAGGTATTCGGGGTACATATCCGTTTTTTAGTGCTGAACAAGCTATAATAGTGTCAAATGCCAATCTTTCAATCTGAAACACATCTCTTGAAAAACTGGTTGAACACATCACCACCATCAGCCGGGAAGACAGCCTGCAAAAAGTAGCGCGCATGAGCGAGGAGGAAAGAAATGCGCTGATCGACAAACTGATTGAAGCCTATAAAAAAGAAGAAGAACTCAAGGAACGTGAAAAATAATCTGCCCTGAATGCTCCCGTAATGCCTACCCCGGATTTTAATGCCCCGGTTGGTTTACCCGGCAGTGGCAGTTCGTTTTATTTTTACAATCCGCAGACAGTGGCCCTTGGCGTATCTGAATTTACCCGCAAATGGGGCAACCGAAAGCTTGAAGACCACTGGAGGCGGGCCAATCGTGAGCTCACCATCAACGAAGACAACGGCGATCCCAATGATACGGCAAAAGTTAAAGGCAAGTCAAAAAATGAAGCCACCACCCGGGAATTTTACCTGAAGGGCCTGCCGGTAAACGACACACTGATTGCCAAAAGCAATACCAAGATCATCAGGGCTTATTACCTGATGGGAACCATTTACAAAGAAGAACTCCACAACAGCGCCAAAACCATTTCTTCTTTTGAAGAACTGAATACCAGGTTTCCTGACAACAAATACACGCTTCGCACCTATTACATTCTTTACCGAACCTATCTTGCGCAAAACAATCAGCCTAAGGCGGATTATTACAAATACAAGATCCTGAATGAATTTCCTGACAGTGAATTTGCGGCGCTGATCAAAAATCCTGATTACGCCGAAGAGCTGAACGCGCAGAAAAGCGAAGTGGAGGCCTATTACACCGAGACATACGGATTGTACCGCGGCGAACAATACCAGAATGCTTTTGAGAGCGCCAGCACAGGCATTAAAAAATTCGGGAAAAACGATTTTCTTCCAAAATTCGAATTCATCAAAGCCATGAGTCTCGGCAAACTCAAAGGCATAGATACACTTGAACATCAGCTGAAACTGCTGGTTGGCAAATATCCGAAATCAGAAGTAACACCCCTTTCGGAAGATGTGCTCTTATCCATTAAAAAACAGAAAAACCCGGAGCTTTTTAAACCGAAAGAACCCGGGCAGGCCAAGGCCGATACCTTCAGTCTGAATTTCGACGCTGAACATTTTATTGTGGCCATTGTGCCGGATGAGAAAAAAATAGTGGACGGCTTTAAGAACAATGTGGCAAATTTTAACAACATCTTTTTTTCGGATAAAAAATACGCCATCTCCGGCAATCTTTTCGGAGACAAACAACAGATCGTGGTCATTAAAACATTTCCCAACGCCAAGGATGCGATGTCGTATTTTGAGAACCTGATCGCGGACACCGATGTATTTAAAGGCGACGTCAAACGGGAGCTGGTCGAGATCTATCCCATTCTTCCTGAAAACGTTCCCTACCTCTACCAGAAAAAAAGTGCAGCTTCCTACAAACTTTTTTTCGAAGACAATTACAAAAAGCTGAAAAGCCAGTTCAAGAGAAGAAAGCAGAAGTTAAAGAAAATAA
>CAZFCR010000643.1:0-1635 GCA_964517305.1 uncultured Akkermansia sp. | reverse complement strand
ATAACGGATCAGGACCAGATTTTGCGGTTTTCGAAAATAGCATCACCGATGATTTTCTAGAGCTCGCCTTTGTGGAAGTGAGCAGTGATGGTATTAATTTTTTCCGTTTTGCTTCTCATTCGTTGTCAGACACTGTTACACAAACAGATGGTTTTGGTTCTACTGACGCAAAAAAAATAAATAACCTTGCCGGCAAATACCGCATGGGTTACGGCACACCTTTCGATCTGGAAGCATTAAAGAACGAGCCGGGCTTAAACGTCAACGCGGTATCACATGTACGCATCATTGATGTGGTGGGCGCAATCACCAGTTCTTACGCCAGGCGCGACAGTTACAACAACATCATCAATGATCCCTGGCCAACACCTTTTCCTTCTTCGGGGTTTGATCTGGATGCGGTGGGTGTTATTCACCGGGATCTGATCAGTGGAATTTCGGATGCGAAATCAAACAAAAAACAATTTACAATGTATCCCAATCCGGCTGCACGGGGCGAATTCATCCACTTAAATGTAAACGGAGAAAATGATGGTGTTGAAATAAAAGACATCAGCGGAAAGGTGTTGGTTCGGAGTCAGTCGATCGACATCTCGACCAAAGATCTTGTTCCCGGACTCTACTTTGTAACGGTGTATCAGAACGGCAGCAACAGTTGCGTGAAACTGTTTATTTATTGATTTTCCAGCCTGTAAATAAAGGCGGTTTGATTATCGTTGAGCGGATTGAGTTTGTACAACACCTTATCAATTAAACTCGGCTCAATGGTGGCTTCATAAACCAGCGAAGGAAATCTTTTTTTAAGTGAATCAACCCGGGCGTCAATATTTTCAGCCTGCCAGAAAACAACATAACCGGGTTTTTCATTGCGGGGAAGCGAATTGTATTTTACCAGGGCACTGTCGGCCGTATAAGTTTTGTTGATGCCGTAGACCGAGATCCATTTTCCATAATAGAACAGGGGCGGCATTAAAAAATCATTTTCTTTATTACTGTCTTCTACAAAAAAATTACTGGAATCGTTTTTTTTGTAGAGGTAATACATGGCTTCCACACGGTGACGTTTGCTGTACGAGGTACTGAGCACGATCAGCAGAACAATGTTGAGTCCGATGACAAAACGTTTGCAAAAAATATAAAGGCCCTTTTTTATTTTGTGACTGTACCGACTGTGAAGCTCAAACATACCAACGGTTCCGGCAATCACAAGAAGTGGCAGCGCGGTCATGATAAAACGTTCCTGTTTATTGGGAAAATAAGTGTGGAAAGCAACATAGATCATTACCGGCCAGAAGATGAGCGGTATTTTTTTCCAGGCTTGAAAATAACCTGCAACCAGAACAAAACTCAGGGGTGGAATGAGCAGGCCAAAGATCAGGTCAAAATACATGTGCCAGTTGTCGGTGCCGTAAGCGCCCGCGTTATCCAGGTTGTACTGCACATAAGATAAAAACTCAGCGAATGGTTTTTTCCAGATGATATAATCCACCAGTCCCTGACTCAGGGTAATTGCCAATAAACAACTCAATGCAAGGGCCAGAATGTTTTTAAAACTGCTGCGCATGATCAGCAGGGCCAGACCTATTCCGGCTGCGATAAAAATAGCCTGGAATCTCACCGAAAAAGCGATGCCGA
>CAZFCR010000642.1:0-1658 GCA_964517305.1 uncultured Akkermansia sp. | reverse complement strand
AAAGGTATCATCCGCATTGGTGCTGAAGTAAAAGAAGGTGATATCCTCATCGGCAAAATCACGCCTAAAGGAGAAACTGATCCTTCGCCGGAAGAAAAACTCCTCCGCGCTATCTTCGGTGATAAAGCAGGTGATGTAAAAGATGCATCTTTACGCGTATCGCCTTCAATTAAAGGTGTGATCGTGGACAAAAAACTGTTCTCACGCGTTATCAAGGATAAAAAAGCAAAAGCCGAGGAAAAACCTATGGTTGAGAAGCTGGATACCGATCACGAAAAAAACAACTACAACCTGAAATTAAAACTCGTTGATAAACTGTTTGTATTGGTAAACGGACGTACCTCACAGGGTGTAACCAACATTCTTGGAGAAGAAGTGGTGCCACGCGGTACCAAATTCACCCAGAAACTGCTTGAGCGTATTGATTACAGCGAAGTAAATCCGAGCAACTGGACAACAGACAAGGATAAAAACGAGCAGATCGAAAGATTGCTTCACAATTTCCTGATCCAGTACAACGATTATTTAGGAAAATACAAGCGCGAAAAATTCCAGATCACCGTGGGTGATGAACTACCAAACGGAATTGTTCAGCTTGCCAAAGTTTACATTGCCCAGAAACGTAAGTTAAAAGTGGGTGATAAAATGGCGGGACGTCACGGTAACAAAGGTATCGTTGCGCGTATCGTTAAAGAAGAAGACATGCCATTCCTGGAAGACGGAACGCCTGTTGACATTGTTCTGAATCCACTGGGTGTACCTTCGCGTATGAACCTTGGTCAGATCTATGAAACAGTGCTGGCCTGGGCCGGTGAAAAACTGGGTATGAAATTCTCTACCCCTATTTTCGACGGTGCTACAGTTGAACAGATAGATGAATACACCAAAAAAGCAGGACTTCCGCAATTCGGCCGCACCTATCTTTATGACGGTGGTACCGGTGAGCGTTTTGATCAGCCTGCAACTGTTGGTATCATTTACATGCTCAAATTAGGCCACATGGTGGATGATAAGATGCATGCCCGTTCTATCGGACCTTATTCACTTATTACGCAACAACCTTTGGGTGGTAAAGCCCAGTTCGGTGGTCAGCGTTTTGGTGAGATGGAGGTTTGGGCGCTTGAAGCGTATGGCGCGGCGAATGTGCTCCAGGAATTACTCACCGTTAAATCGGATGACGTTACCGGACGTGCAAAAGCTTATGAAGCCATTGTTAAAGGAGAGAACATCCCTACCCCTGGTATTCCTGAATCATTTAACGTATTGCTCCACGAACTACGAGGACTTGCTTTAGACATTACGATGGATTAATTGACGATTTAAGAATTTACGGTTGACGATTAATACCGGAGACCGTAAATTCCAAATCAGATTTTAGGTCGTAAATTGTAAATTTTAAAATTGTAAATCACAACATGGCGTTAAGAAGAGATAATAAACAAAAATCAAATTTCTCAAAGATCACCATCAGTTTAGCCTCGCCGGAAACCATCCTGCGTCGCTCTAGTGGTGAGGTTTTGAAACCGGAAACAATCAACTACCGTACTTATAAGCCTGAAAGAGATGGTTTATTCTGCGAACGTATTTTTGGCCCGGTAAAAGATTACGAATGTCACTGCGGTAAATACAAACGTATCCGTTACAAAGGGATTGTTTGC
>CAZFCR010000641.1:0-1672 GCA_964517305.1 uncultured Akkermansia sp. | reverse complement strand
TTAAAAACCGGCGGCACCGGGAAATGGGGCCGGCGGCAGTGCGCAATCCGTTATAAGTAACCAGCCGGACATAACCTAAAAAGACGACATACTCTTATTAATTAATTTACGTTATTAAGACAATAATTCATTAACACCGACAATCATGAGAAATTCAAAAATCATTTTAGCAATAACATTCCTTTTACTAACAAAATTGACTTTTGTCCGAGCGCAAAATCCTACCGTTGTGAGTTTATTAAATGATGTCCGGTTAGATTCGCTTATCAACTTTGTAAAACAACTGTCTGGCGAGAAAACAGTAATCATCAATGGAGTAACAGACACCATCAAATCAAGACAGTACCAACAGCCCGGAAATGAGAAAGCATTTCAGTTTATGAAAGCAGAGTTCATCCGCTTTGGATACCAGGTAGATTCATTTTCATTTAATTCAGCAGGTAAAAATTTATTTGCCATTAAAACCGGTTACAAGTATCCTGACAGATGGTTTATGCTCGGAGCGCATTATGACAACTGGCCATTAACAACAGTCGCTCCCGGAGCTGATGACAATGCCAGTGGAACATCTACCGTTTTGGAAGCCGGAAGGGTATTTGCCAACTATAATTTTCCATACACCATCGTATTTGCGCTATGGGATGAAGAAGAAGCCGGTTTATTAGGCAGTACAGCGTATGTCCCTACCATCGGTTCTAATAGTGAAATACTCATGGGCTATGTAAACGTGGATATGCTTGGTTGGGATGGAAACAACGATTCAGTAGTAGACATTAATGTTCGACCAGTCGCTAATTCCTATACACTAAGAGATAAAGCTCAATTTTGTAATACGGCTTATAATATTCAATTAAACCTTCATGTGGTAGATCCCGGTAACGGATCTACCGATCACGCTCCTTTTTGGAATAACGGGCATTCTGCTATCGGAATAGATGAAGAATACCACGATGACTTTAATCCTTTTTGGCATACTCCCGCTGATTCGCTTGGTCAATTCAATTTAAGTTTTTATCAGAAATGCTCTAAGCTGGCGTATGCTACCATTGCGGAGTTTGCATTAGACACCGTTAATACAGTGGGGATCAAAGAAAATATGCTGGCTTCACAATTCCAGTTATACCCTAACCCTTTTGCAGAACAAATTACGATCCGCCCGGAAAAACAGAATGCTCTCATTGAGAAAGTAGCACTCTTTGATTGCACAGGTCGTATGATTTTTGAAAAACAAATTGGTAATTATTCTACAACCGTATTCATTGATAAGCCCTTGAATGAAGGTGTTTATTTTTTAAAAGTATTCACATCTGAAAATTCGTTTGTGAAAAAAATTATAAAGCAATAAACATGGTAAAACAGATGCTTCACTCTAAGACGATTCATCACAGCCTTTCTTTCTGTATTCAAACAGGGTTTGCTCAATTTACAACGGCAGAAATAGGTATGAATGGGTTAACCTCCAAATAATGTTGAACGTTCAAAAAAATACAACAACCCTAAATAGGCAGACACCGACAGAAAAACTGTGTGCGGCTGGCAACTTATAACAGCACCTACTTGCAATTTTTTGCGGGTTAACGCTCAAATGCGTAACTTGACATAGCAAAAAACTGCAAGTAGCTGCAAAACGTTAGTGCCCATTGCCTAAACGCATAGGCGTGACCCAGACTAA
>CAZFCR010000640.1:0-1674 GCA_964517305.1 uncultured Akkermansia sp. | reverse complement strand
AAGGCAGTGATAAAAAGCTGGTGCGCACGGGACACATCTCACTGTTCAGGTAGTTTCGGAAAGGTGAAAAACATACCCTCCGCTGGCACCGGTTTTGTAATTGCACAAATGCTGTTGATGCGATTTTTAATGAAAAAATTAATATTCTTTTTGATTTTTATTCCCCTTTGCCTGGTAAAATCCCAGGAGAAACTGGGTATCAGCAACAGCAATTATTCCAGTACTAACAGCATCTTTCTGAATCCGTCCTCATCGGCCGATTCGCGCACCTATATGCAACTGAACCTTGCCGGTTTTAATGCTTTTGCAATGAGCAACATGGCCTATGCAAGCAAGTTTGGCGTGTGGGGCCTTTTCAAAGCATCTAATGCACCGCTTCTGGCGCCCGCCGACAATAAAATGCGAAAGTATGCTTTTGCGCTGGGGAGCATTGAAGGGCCGGCATTTGTAATTTCAAAGCGGAATTATGGTGCCGGTGTTTTTGTAAGGGCCCGCACCGTGTTAAACGGCCGCAACATTCCTTATTATGTGGCGGGGTTGATGTTTATGAGACCGCCCGATATGCCGGGCCGTTATGATTTTGATGTGCGTAATGGCGGAATAAGCAACATGAGCTGGATAGAGTATGGTGCCAACCTGGCCTGGATCATCAGGAAGGAGAAAGACCAGATGTTTACTGTGGGTGGTAATATCAGATACCTGAGCGGACTGAATTTAAGTTACCTGAACATCCGCGAACTAAAAGGCGTTTACAGCGAGAATTTTACTCAGATAGAGTCCATGAAAGGCAGTATTCGATACAACGAACCGGCGTTCAGAAGCGGTCGTGGTGTAGGTGCGGATTTCGGCGTTACCTATAAAAAAATGCTGAGCAATGTGGACGCCTATTATGCGCATTCGGTTCAGTCGGGTTGCAGTTACATAGATTATAAATACAAGATCGGGCTGTCGCTGCGGGACGTGGGTTACATCAGGTTCAGAAACAATACTGCCAGTACCGACATTGACGGTGCCGGCTCGTATTCAAGAGATGGCAGGGATTATATCGATATGCCAGCACAGGGATTTGTGGTGAATTCTACGTACAATTATGGACCCATTACCGGCTCTTTGCCTACTTCACTTTCAGGACAGTTTGATTACAATTTCGAGAACAACGTTTACCTGAATGTAACTGCCATAAAAAACCTTGTACCCGGCCGTGTTACGGGGGTTCAGGCGCCCGACCTCGTTTCGGTTTGTCCGCGTTTTGAAATGAAAAATATTGAACTGGCTATGCCTTTAACCTTTCAAAGGTTTATTTATCCTCAGTTGGGATTTGCTTTCAGGGTCAGGAGTTTTGTGCTCGGATTTGATAATGTGTTGCCGCTGGTGATCAAAAAAAATACCTATGGCGTTGGTGTGTATTTTAATCTTGGTATTTCTTTATTCAGAAATCAGGCCTGCAACCAGAAACGTTTCCGCACGGCAGACTGTACGCGCGAACAGAAGAATAAAAAACAACGTGTAAAGAAACGTGGACCACGTTTGTTTGGAAAGAACAAAACGTACGCTAAATAGAGATGTTGTTTCCCGGCTTACGTTTCATGATGGCAGAAGTGATAAAGGCGCTGCTCAGCCCGATCAGCATAAAAGAAAAAAGTTTTCCCGTGGTAGCTTTAAAGGCAGCGTGTT
>CAZFCR010000639.1:0-1675 GCA_964517305.1 uncultured Akkermansia sp. | reverse complement strand
GTGACAGTGCATTAATCAACTTTTCTTACTGGGCAAATACCCCAAGAAGATTAGATAGTATTGGATTTGTATTAGGCAATCACGTGATTATCGGCCAATTAAAAAAGATATTTATCACTACCAAGGGGGCGACATGGGTATACAGATATTCCACTAAAGTTCCTTTCATAGAACTTACTAAATTTTTTCAAGAAAATAATTCACCGAAAATTAAACTTTTTACTAAAGACAGAGAGATCGATTTTCTGATCAGGAAAAAAAAATGGCGTAAAAATGCTGAAATCGTTTCAAAAATTTTCGAAGTGGTTTCTTATAACATGAATAATTAATAGTAATCTTTATTAAGGTATATGAAAAAAATATTCTGCGCGATTTTTATTTTTTGTGTTCTGGCCTTAGTGGCGAATGAACCATCGCAGTCGAAATATCGACAGTTCAGTTTTATAAGAACAACGGAAAACGTGTTTACTAGTAAACATATGGATGGTCGTAACGATCACGATCAGTCTAGAGGGGTTATAAAAATGAATCTTACTCAGCTTGTCTTTAAGAACATGTCATTCCAGGCTGAATACGGTTTTCATAAAAGTCTAAGCGGCGCGTTAGGTGTGAGTGTTTTAATTCCTCGCGTACTTCCTGGTTTTTTTGCAAAAGAGGATCCTTCAGGTGAGGGGTTGAGAAATACCCGATTCACTGGTTGGGCCATAACTCCCGAGTTTCGCTTTTACCCTGGGCCTAAAATAGATCATAAGGCTCCTTATGGGTTTTACCTTGCTCCTTATTTTAGAGTGGCTCAGTATAAACTTACTTCATCACTGTATGTTTTTGACGGAAATCAGGAATTAGGTTACAGTCTTACAGCAAAATATCGGGGTGCTACCGCAGGTTTAATGATTGGTTCACAATGGATTATAGGGAAACATTTCTCCCTTGATTTATGGATTGCGGGGATCGGCTTCGGCTTTGCGAATTTTTCAATGGAGGCTGTTGGAAAAAACATTTTTCTGAACGATCCTCAGCAAGCTGAATTAAAAGAAACTGTTGAAATGGTAATGGATGGGGTATCCTTCTTAAGTGGTGACGTGAAAACAACGAGCAATTCGGCAAAGGTTGATTTCGGTGGGTTACCGATGACGAGCATCCGTACACTCGGACTTTGCATCGGATTTGCATTTTAATACAGGGATTCTGATGTGAGAGCCGGGCCGATATGATCCGGCTTTTTTGTTTGCTTTTTTAACGAATACCTGAACCGTTTGATGCCTTTTGTATCTAACTTCGGACCCTATGGATTACGAAATTATTATTTCTCTTATTACGCTGATAGGCCTGGAAGTTGTTCTGGGCATCGACAACGTTATTTTTATCTCAATCATCGCCAATAAACTCCCGGTTGAAAGGCAGAAAAAAGCACGGCGCACAGGCCTCATCCTGGCAGCGGTGCTCAGGCTGGCACTGCTGGCGCTTGTTTCTTTTATTCTCAAACTTAAAGACGATTTGTTTGTGATATTCAACGAGGGCATATCGGTAAAAGACATGATCCTCATTGCAGGAGGACTGTTCCTTCTGTATAAAAGCACAAAGGAGATATTTCATAAAATGGAGGGTGAAGAAGGAGATGTGTCGAAGGACATTAAGGTTCACACTTTCGGGCAGGTAATTCTGCAGATTCTGA
>CAZFCR010000638.1:0-1675 GCA_964517305.1 uncultured Akkermansia sp. | reverse complement strand
GATAAGTGGAATTTTAAAGGATAAAAAAAATGGTGAAAGCCTGATTGGTGCAACTGTTCGCGTGGTTGAATTCCCAGGCGTTGGGGCAGCGGCTAATGAATTCGGTTTTTATTCTTTAACTCTTCCCGCAGGCGAGTATAACTTGCTATTTGAATATACAGGTTATTCTGCTCAAGCTCGAAAAATTTCTCTTACAAGTGACCAAAAGATTAATATCAGTCTTTCAGAGAATACTCAGGAACTTCAGGAAGTAGAAATTACCACGACGACTAAAGATGAAAACATCAGGGATGCACAGACGGGCGTAGAAAAAATTGACATCAAAGAAATTAATAAGATCCCGGTCTTGATGGGTGAACGGGATCTTGTAAAATCGATGCAATTAACCCCTGGTGTAAAGTCTGGGGGTGATGGAAATGCTGGATTTTATGTCCGGGGAGGCGGTTTAGACCAGAATCTCATTCTTCTTGATGATGCGCCAGTTTATAATGCTTCGCACTTATTGGGATTCTTTTCAACTTTTAATTCTGACGCAATTAAAGATGCCACATTGTATAAAGGAGGAATGCCGGCCCAGTTTGGTGGACGACTTGCATCTGTACTTGACATTAAGATGAATGAAGGAAATAATACGGGCTTTCACGCCAGTGGAGGAATTGGACTTATTTCATCTAAATTGAATATTGAAGGACCTATTCAGAAAGAAAAATCTTCATTTTTGATCTCGGGAAGAAGAACCTATGCAGACTTGTTACTCCGGAATTCAGGTGATGAAAGGTTTAAAGGAACAACTCTTTACTTTTACGATCTGAATGCAAAAGCAAACTATATTTTCTCTGATAAAGATCGCTTATATGTGTCGGGTTATTTCGGACGCGATAAATTAGGGCTGGACAACTTGTTTGGTTTTGATTGGGGGAATTCAACGGGAACAGTCAGATGGAATCACATTATAAATAGTAAATGGTTTTCGAACACCTCTGTGATCTTCAGTAATTACAGCTATAACATTGATATCAAATTTGGTGAAGATGAAATTTCGATATTATCTAAAATTCAGGACTATAACATAAAAGAGGAATTTCAATATTTTCCTAACCCTCGGAATTCCATTAAGATCGGCTTCAACTCGATTTACCATATCATTGTTCCCGGTGAGATTACTGCATCAGAGGAGTCAGGACTTAATTTTGAAGCGCCAGAGGACCGCTATTCTTGGGAGAATGCCGCGTATATTTCGAACACGTGGAAAGCTGGTCAGAAACTAAATATCATATATGGCCTTAGGCTTTCTGCCTTCAGTGTGCTCGGCAAGGGAACCTTTTATGAAATGAATGAAAAAAATCAGCCCACTAACCAGAAATTTTATGGCGATGGCGAGTTTGTAAAAACTTATTTTAATCCTGAACCTAGAGTATCTGCTTCGTATCAGCTTAGTAAGATTTCTTCTTTTAAAACATCTTTTGCACGAACTACGCAGCATCTGCATATGCTTTCGAACGCTACTACATCGAGCCCTACTGACAAATGGATACCAAACTCAAATATCGTAAAGCCTGAGGTCGCAGATCAGGTTTCGTTAGGATACTTCCGGAATTTTTTTGACAGCCGTTTCGAATTCAGTGTGGAAACCTATTACAAGTCGATGCAAAATCAAATTGATTACAAAGACGGG
>CAZFCR010000637.1:0-1688 GCA_964517305.1 uncultured Akkermansia sp. | reverse complement strand
TTGCCGTTGGGATCTCTTGTGGCCAGTGCAAACGTAATGGAAGGATTGCCGATGATGCCTTTGAACTGCGCCACCACATCGCTGGTGTCGGCGTTTTCGCGGTTAAAATCGCGCGTCAGAATGTTTACGGCGTCAATCACCTGTGCGTCTGAAATGTTCTCTTGTCCTCCCAGATGCAGAATATGAAACACCACGGGAATGGTATAAGAAGAGGCCGCGGCAGATTTTCCCGACAGCTGATAACCGTTGGCAAACATTTCTCTGTCGTTTGCAGCTGCTTCCTGTTGTAATTTTTCGAACTCAGCTTTCAGGGCAGGTTGCTGGCTGAACCATTTGTTCTGTGACTCAGTAGTGTAACAAAAATGGGTCTGTGAAAACAGGCCGCCTGCGATGAGCAGTGATAATGAAAGTAGTTTAATACGCATGTTTTGTGATCGTGTGTTATTTAAACATTTATTGTTTATTCAAGTTGCGTAAAATACGGATAATTTCCCGCTTATTGTATTTTTTTGGAATCATTCTTTTTACGTGTTGTGGACATACTTAAAAAATTTTTAACATTCCTCTCAATCCGTTATATTTGTGTATTAGCATTTATGATGGGAAAACAAGATAGCGCCGCGAAAACGAGCAACCTCAGTTTCGAAGAATTCAGGAAGATTGTGCTGGAAGATTACAGGCTGGTGAACGAAAGCCGTCAGGCAAGTTTATTGGGAAGAAAAGAGGTTCTGACAGGCAAAGCAAAATTTGGCATTTTTGGAGATGGTAAAGAACTGGCCCAGGTGGCCCTTAGCAAAGTATTTAAAAACGGAGATTTCAGGAGCGGGTATTACCGCGATCAAACCTTTATGTTCTCAATCGGCGCACTCAGTCTTCAGCAGTGGTTTGCCGGTTTATATGGCAATACTGATCTGAACCTGGAGCCCATGAGCGGCGGAAGACAGATGGGTGGCCATTTTGGCACTCACAGCCTGGATGAATCAGGAAACTTCAGGAACCTGATCGATCAGAAAAATTCAAGCAGTGATATCTCACCAACCGGCGGACAAATGCCGCGCCTGCTGGGTCTTGCCTATGCCTCGCATTTTTACAGGATCAACAAAGAACTGCAGTCTGAACCTTTTACCCGTTTCAGCAACAAAGGCAACGAAATAGCTTTTGGTACCATTGGCGATGCCTCTACCAGCGAAGGACTTTTCTGGGAAACCATCAACGCCGCAGGGGTGCTGCAGGTACCCATGCTGGTGAGCGTGTGGGACGATGGACATGGCATTTCAGTTCCAAAAAAATACCAGACCACCAAAGAGAGCATCAGCGAGATCTTAAAAGGATTTCAGCGTGAGAAAGGTGGAAAAGGGTACGAGATATTTAAAACCAAAGGCTGGGATTACGCCCATCTTTGTGAAACATACGAAAAAGCAGCAAAGGTTTGCCGCGAAGAACATGTGCCTGTTCTGGTGCATGTGGAAGAGGTGACTCAGCCTCAGGGTCACAGTACCAGCGGATCGCACGAAAGATATAAAAGCAAGGAACGTCTTCAGTGGGAGAGCGATTTTGATTGTGTAAAACAAATGCGCGAGTGGATCCTTACCAACGCCCTTGCCACCGAAGAAGAACTGGTGCAGTGCGAAGAAGCCGCTAAAGAAGCTGTTAAAAAGGCCATGCCGGACGGCGCGGATATTGGATTC
>CAZFCR010000636.1:0-1692 GCA_964517305.1 uncultured Akkermansia sp. | reverse complement strand
GAACTGAAAACTGGTTTTATCTAATGTCATTTTATTGATTCAATATTTCTAATTCGTTTAATACTTCTCCGATCTTCGAATCGTACTTTTCGATCAGGTCGTCGTACTTTTCGGTGTTTTCTTCGGCTCTTCTCAACATGGCCTGGTAACAATTAATCCTGAGATGACAATAACTTTCAACCAGTTTGTTGTGCCGGGCGTAATATTCAGGCAACTTCAGGTTTTTTGAACGCTTTGCAATGTTAAGGTTTTCATGCCAGATTCGGATTCCCTGCCTTATTTTTTTAGCGAGTTCTTTGCCGGTTTGATTTTCGGTAACGGCATAAATTTCAAGAGCCTTGTTTTCGTTTACGGAAAACTGCTCCATGTTTTTTGTAAAAGTGGCCAGATCGTTATCGGATCCCAGATAAACAATGGAGGCCAACATGATAATGATTACAGATAAACTGATCATGATGGTGTTACCGGTTCTGACTGAAGCGGTGCCCTTCAGGATCGGGAAATAACAGTAGCCGAAAAATAAGCCGCCTAACAACCCGCCAATATGACCTGCATTATCAATGTTGCCGTTAATACCCGCAATCAGGTTGTAACCTACAAAAACAGCTATGCTCGACAACAGGTTCCGCCTTGCTGATTTTTCGATGAGATCGGTAGTGAGCAAAGCAAGAAAAACACCATACATACCGAAGATAGCGCCAGAAGCCCCGGCAGACACCGTAAAATCGTGCCACCATAAACTCATCAGGGCCGCTGTTAATCCGCTGAGCAGATAAGCGAGCGTAGATTTAAAACTTCCAAGAATGGGTTCAAGCAATACGCCTATGCTTAACAAGGCATACATGTTTAGCAGCAGGTGAAACAGGCCGATGTGTATAAATGAACAGGTGAATAACCGCCACCAGCCGCCTTCCAGCGTGCTTGGCTTAAAATTGGCGCCCCAGCTGATCAGTTGATCCGCCCCTGGATCGAAGACATCCAGTCCTGAGATACACATCAGTATAAAGACAACCGTGTTTATCAATAAAAGAAGAGGTGTCACGACAAAGGTTTTTCGCCGACCGGACATGAGGGTGTCATCAGCAGAATGACCGGGCAGGATGCCGTTATCCGGTTGCCGGATCGGTGGGTTTTTAACCATTGTTTCCAGGCGTTGGAGCAGGGTCTGGTCTTCTGTTTTCAGAAGTTCCATGAAACTGTTGGAAAAAATTGTGACGTTGCGTTTATTTTTTCCGAAATCATAAAGTTGAGAGATCACACTTTCACTGGTGACAATGACTTTATTTTCTTCAACTGTGATGATTATCTTTTCTCCCCAGGAAGTCAGCGAATGGCTTGTGTACACAACAATCAGCTGCGAAGAAATAACCGAGACGGTCCAGCCTGCATGTTCGGCTGCGAGGCAGGCTACAGCAAGGTTTTGTTGCGCTGTTGTATTCTCTGTTGGAATTTCTGCTTTAAAGCGGGGCGTTAAATTTAAGGCCATGATAAATTTGTATTAAATGCTCCAGGTAACCAATCCCTGTTGCGTGAATTTAAAAGGCTGAACCCTGCCGCCAAGTGTGCTGATGGCCCTGGCTACTTTTACTTTGGTGACACCGGGACAATAAAAAAACATAAATCCGCCGCCACCCGCACCGGAGATCTTGCCGCCGGTTGCTCCGTGGTCAATGGCCTTCTGATAAACTTTAT
>CAZFCR010000635.1:0-1697 GCA_964517305.1 uncultured Akkermansia sp. | reverse complement strand
GAGGTGAAAACGATTACCGATACTCTGGTAAGAACTTTTTTCAAGCACCGATTTAAAGTAATCGCCAACTCCCGCCATTACAAAACGCACATCAGGATTTTTTTCGAGCACCTTTGCTGCGATGTCAAGAAATTTCTCAGGTCCTTTCTGGCGGGTTAAACGGCCCACAAAAAGAACGGTTTTTTCTTTAAAACGGCGGCGGCTCTTAAATGCCTCTACAGGACGGCTGCCGTTGTGAACAACAGACATCTTGTTTTTGCTGATGCCGTAATACTGGTTAATATTATTAGCGGTAAAATTGCTCACTGGCACCAGCAGGTCAGCGTATTCCATGCCTTTCTTTTCAAGGTCATAAACAAAGCCACGGCTGTCGGTCCCGCTGCGATCCACCTCCAGCGAGTGGATGTGCATTACAAGCGGTTTACCGGTTTGTTGTTTTATTTTAATACCTGCGAGCATGGTCATCCAGTCGTGCGCGTGAATCACATCAAAATCCATTTTGGAGGCCATGTTGCTGGTGATATCGGCGTACTGCATTACTTTGTTGATCACATCGCCACCGTAAAGACTATCGATATCAAAAGGGTTTGATTTCGCAAAAGCCCCCCCTTCAGAACCCGCCTGCGATCCCTGCTGGTGGTTTGCTGAGCGTTCGCTGTAATATGGATTGAGATCAGCCGAAACCGACTCCAGTTTAAAAGGCAGCGGCTGATGATAATTTGACGGAAAATTAGCCGTCATGGCCGGATCCATGTTGTTGATGCCAACCAGGTTCATGTTCTTCATCTTAAAACCAGGACTGGTTTTGGGCACAACCATGGTGATATCCGCCAGTTCAGACATGGCGCTCGACAGGTCATGGCATGCCACTCCTAATCCCCCATTGATAATAGGAGGAAATTCCCACCCTAACATTAAAACTTTTGGAAGATTATTTCTCATAGTATGGCAAATTCTTTTTCATAGTACTCTTTATCAGGCTTCGTTCAAACCATCCTTTTTTCAGTGATCGGTTCGTAACATGTAAAGTTACGTTGGAAGACAGCGCTCCTTCCCTCTTATTCGGTAGCGGTGCTTTTTGAATAGCCGAAATCGTCAAAAACGTAGGTTGGATTTTTAAGGCGAGTGCCGCGAATGAGATATTCCGGAAAGCGTTCAATGTATGGTGTCTTAACTGACACTCTTTTATTACAAAATTTCATGCGCTGTTTTTTTCCCTGAACGGATTTGAAAAATGGCATAAAATTCCCCTAAACCACTTTTGTGGGGTTTTATCTACCCAGATCGCCTTTTTACCGAAACTTATCCGGCTCCCTCCCCGGGTCAAAATGGAGACAAAAACGATAAAAAAAATTCCGGGAAAAAATTCCTGCAAAAAAACAAATTTGAAAATCTGAGTAAATCCGGAACAAAACATCCGGGAAAACCATGACCTTACACCGCGCCAGGTCGAACTCACTTCATCAAAAAACCCCGGCCACTTTCGTGAACCGGGGCTTTTCTTTGCCGATTTATGTTACTTAAAAATGATTACTTTTTCTGATTTCCAGTTGTCTTTGTCACCTTCTTCACGCACCCTCACAATGTATACTGCTTCGGCAATGCTATTCCCGCTCAGGTCAATTTTTTGCTGACGCTCAGGGAAAACAGAGCTTTGTGTGTATACCAGTCGGCCCATGATATCGAAGATCTCAACC
>CAZFCR010000634.1:0-1707 GCA_964517305.1 uncultured Akkermansia sp. | reverse complement strand
CGAAACTGATCGTGCTTGATACCATGAATTTTTGGATGGACATTGCCCTTGAAGAATTAAAAGCTACCATCGCCATGGTGGATGTATTAACCATCAATGATGCAGAAGCCCGCCAGTTATCAGGTGAATATTCGCTTGTTAAAGCAGCGCAGAAGATCCTCAAAATGGGTCCTAAAGTACTGGTAATCAAAAAAGGCGAACACGGTGCGCTTTTATTCAACAACGAAGAAGTGTTTTTTGCCCCTGCCCTGCCACTTGAAGAAGTGTATGACCCAACCGGTGCGGGTGACAGCTTTGCCGGTGGTTTTATAGGATACCTGGCCAAAACACGCGACATCAGTTTTGAGAACATGAAACGCGCCATCATTTATGGCAGCGCTCTTGCGAGCTTTACTGTTGAGCGTTTTGGTACCGAGCGTCTTATCGGCCTTTCGCAGACCGATGTGGATGATCGTGTGCAGGAATTTGTAGACCTGGTTCAGTTCGACATGATCCTGTTTTAATTTTTTTGCGGTTCCGTTTATACTAATTTTTGTACCTTAACGTTGATTAATCCGGTGCTCTTCAAACGCATATTATATTCTGTTCTCCTTTTTGCGGTCATTTCTTCCTGCAGCACCAGGAAAAACACCGTCGTAAGCCGTGCCTACCATAATATGACCGCCCGCTACAACGGGTACTATTACAGCAATGAAAGCATCGACGAAGGCGTTTATAAAATAGAACGGGCCAACAAAGAAAATTACGAAAAGGTTTTACCCGTTTACATCTATCCCACACAGGAAAACGCAAAAAGCACCTTTCCCGATTTCGACAAGGCCATTAAAAAATCGTCGCTCTGCATCCAGCGCCACACCATCAAAGACAAAAAGGGCAAAGAAATTCCTTCAGCGGGAAAGTGGATCGACAACAACTGGATCAACATTGGCATCTCCCACTTTTATAAACGCGAATTTTTCAGTGGCATCGAAGCTTTTGAATACGTGGTGCGCACCTACACCAAATCCGACGACAAGTACAGCGCCATGCTCTGGCTCATCAAAACCAATAACGAAATTGGCGCGGTAAGCAGTTCAGAACCTATTCTCAGCCTTTTAAAAAACGAACGCGACGTGCCTGCCGAGATCAAACGCGAACTCCCGGTAGCCTGGGCAGATTATTACATCCGGCGCGGGCAGAACAGTGAAGCCATTGCCAAACTGATGGAAGCAACGCGCAACACTTCTTTTTTTAATGGTATTCCCAAAAGCCGCCGGGCAAGGTATTCGTTCATCATTGGTCAGCTGTCGGAAGCGGGCGGTGATACTAAAAGAGCGATCCAGTATTACAAACGCACCATCAAACTAAAACCCCGTTACGAAATGGTGTTTTACAGCAAGATCAAAATCGCGCGGATGATCGATGTAAAACGCAACAATCCTGAAAAAACAAAAAAGGAATTGCTGAAGATGACACGGGAGTTCAAAAACACCGACTATTTTGATGTGATCTACTTTACCCTGGGCGAGATAGAAGAGAAACAAAAAAACATGGATCTGGCCGTTTATTATTTTAAAAAGTCGGTGCAGACCTCGGTCATCAATCCTAACCAAAAAGCATATTCGTATCTGAAACTGGGCGAGATCAATTTTGAAAACACACAATACCAGGCTGCCGGCGCCTACTACGATAGCGCGGTAGTAACGCTGCCAAAGGATCACCCTGATT
>CAZFCR010000633.1:0-1708 GCA_964517305.1 uncultured Akkermansia sp. | reverse complement strand
AAACTTTATCTCGAGATTGAAGCCCTGCGCTTTAACAACGCTTTTAATTTCAGTATCTCTATCCACCCCGGCGTCGATCCGGCTAATATCTGCCTTCCGCCTTTACTCATTCAGCCTTTTGTGGAGAATGCCATCTGGCACGGCTTGCTGTTAAAAGACGGAGAAAAAAAACTGGACATCGACGTGAAAAAATCCGGCGAAGACATTGTAATCACCATCGATGACAATGGCATCGGCCGAGAAACCGCCAACAGATTTAAAAACGATGGTTTTAAACGCCGCTCGCTGGGTATGGACATTACACAGAGCCGCCTTCAGGTGCTCGAAAAAATGCACGGTACCGTTATCACGTTTATTGTACTAGACAAGAAAGGAGATGACGGGATACCGGAAGGTACACGAGTGATCATTGAAATAAAACCCGAAAAATAGAAATTATGATAAACGCACTTTTGGTCGACGATGAAGAAAAATCGATTAAGAATCTTGAACTTCTGTTAACGGAATATTGCACGGACGTAAAAATAATAGGAAGAGCCGCCAACGCGCTCGAAGCGGTGAAAAGCATCATGGACCTGAAACCCGACGTGGTGTTTCTGGATGTTCACATGCCGGGCTACAGCGGTTTTGATGTGCTGGAAAGTGTGAAGGAGTCGCCCACAATACTTGTATTTACAACTGCTCATAAAAATTATGCGATCAACGCCATTCGTAAGGGAGCCTTTGATTATCTCCTCAAACCAATCGATACCGAGGAATTAAAGGATTGTGTTCAGCGCGTCCGTGAAAAACTCTTCGGCAATGAAACGGCTAAACAAAATGGCCGCGGCGTTATCGAGCTGGCTGTAAAAGACGGCATCATTTTTATCAAACCTGCCGAGCTCATCCGCCTGGAAGCTTCCGGTGCGTATACTTATTTTTATCTCGATAACGATGTAAAACTCATGGGATCAAAAAGCATGAAAGATTATGAAGCCATGCTCGACAGCAACGTGTTTTTTCGCTGCCATCACTCACACATCGTCAACCTGCGAAAAGTCACCAAATTCGTAAATACAGCAGGTTCTTTTATCGAACTCACCAATGGCGCGCTTATAGAACTGTCAAGAAAAAATAAAGACGCTTTTTTTGAGAAACTAAAAAACCTGGGTCAGTAATTTTTTCTAACCGTTTTCAGGTTCAGAAAATTCATCGGATTACTGGTGAGTCCGCTTACCTTGTGACTCACAATGCGCACCACCTCGTCGTAATAAAGTGGAATGACCGGCGCGTCAGACATCACCAGACTGTCCATCCGCTGGTAAAGTGTTTGTTTTAATACAGGATCTGTTTCTTTTACAGCGCGTTCAAACAAAACATCGAATTCCGAACTTTTGTAATGAAAATAATTAACGCCCTTCGGAGAAAAATTTTTACTGTAAAACAGACTCATAAAATTTTCTTCATCCGGATAATCGGCCACCCATGATTTTTTGAAAAGCAGAAATTCTCCGTTGTTCACCGCCTGCCGCAGAACAGAAGCTTTTTCAATGCTGATCTGAACCTTGATATTGTTTTGCGCCATCTGCGACTGGATAAACTCAACCTGCTCTTTAAAATTATCAGAAACATACAGCGTAAGTTCGGGCAAACCTTTTCCTCGCGGAAAACCCGCTTCAGCCAGCAATGTTTTTACTTTTTGCGGCTGGTACGAATAACCCTTCACCGT
>CAZFCR010000632.1:0-1716 GCA_964517305.1 uncultured Akkermansia sp. | reverse complement strand
CACCAGTTTCACCCTTAAGGTGCGCGCTTTTTATGTATCGCGGCCCGAGTTTATTGCTTACTGATTGGGGTAATTCTTGGTCATTTTAGGTGGGTGGTTCTACGTTTTTTAGGCGGAACGCCGCATTTTTTGCTGGTATTAAATTCGCATACATGGACTAACCTAAGAGATTTGAACACATTAACATTGTTTTTTCTTCTTGTTACATCGATAGTGTTTACATTATCTTAAAGTGGGTTTAATAAAATGTAATAACAAACAATGTTGATAAAATGGCGGTGATTTTTCATCGCCATTTTTTTTGTCATAGGGTGTTTGCACCCGCATCATCGTTATCATTATTTACGAGTGGATCTCTTACCGGCTAGTGTCAAATCAGCCCTTTTTTCCTCCCATTTATTTCAGTGATACCACCCGCAGCTTTATTTTTTTGCCATCATTGATTAAACCGGATTTTTAACAATTTCGGGTGAGGCCTCTGTGTTGCCTGTCAAACCTGGAATTAGTCGACAGTAAACGTTTACAAACGCTTTTATACGAATGTAAATGCGTAAAAACCGAATAAAGTTTTCTGCTCATCCCACCTTTGCATCGTCGATTTGAGATAACATGTTTAGAATTCAAGTCTTGAGTCAGGCAAAACCAAAAAACGAAAAAATAAGTAATAACAACCAAAAAAAAAGAGTCATGATGAAGATCAGAAATCACGTTCAGTTGATTGGACGTTTAGGAGCGAACCCGGAAGTAAAAGTTCTTGAGAACGGAACAAAACTCGCCAAGTTTAATCTGGCGGTTACAGAAACCTACACTACGAAGACGGGTGAAAAAGTGAGTGATGTGCAGTGGCATGCGATAGTGGCCTGGGGACCCCTGGCAACGGTTGCAGAACGCATCCTGCAAAAAGGTACCCAGGTAACGGTTGACGGGAAACTGTTTAACCGCAGCTATACCAATAAAGAAGGGCTGAAGCGTTCGAGCACTGAAATAGTAGCCAACGAATTGTTTGTTTTACAACGCAAAGCAGCTTAAAAAAAACATCCGCCGGCTGCCGGAGAATAACGGTAGCCGGCTTCATTAAAAATTAATCACATCAAATAATAAGAAATCATGAGCACAATTAACAGAGTACAATTAACCGGTAACCTCGGTAACAATCCTGAAATCAAAACTTTTGAGAACGGAAACAAACTGGCGCGTTTCAGCATGGCCACTAAAGAAGAATTCACGAACAGGGCAGGTGAAAAAGCCTCTGACACTCAATGGCATTTTGTAACCGCCTGGGGTAAAACAGCCGAGAGGGTAGAAGCCGAACTTCGGAAGGGAAGTTTTGTGAGCATCGAGGGACGCCTTACGACCCGTAACTACACAGATAAAAACGGTCAGAAAAAATACATTACGGAAGTGGTTGCCAACGACGTGGTGTTGAATGAGAAGAGTGCGTAGGAATACGTCAACGGCAACGAAAAAGCCTTCCCGGAACAGGGAAGGCTTTTTTATTTTATTAGTATGAGGTTTCGGTTTATTTCTGTACCACAATTTTTTGGGTCACACTCACATCGCCATTGTTGCCTTTGAGGAAATAAATACCGTTGGAGAGATCCTGTATGTTGGCCGAATAGGCATTCGCTTCATTAAGACTGAATGTTTTTACCAGCTGACCGATTTCGTTGAACAACATCAGGTCCATAGCAACGTCTGACTGAATGGTGAACATAC
>CAZFCR010000631.1:0-1723 GCA_964517305.1 uncultured Akkermansia sp. | reverse complement strand
AACATCAGCACAATGGCGAGAGGAAGGGTCCATGCGTTGTACACCGGCACTTTTGGAGGCGCAAAATCTGTTCCGAATAATTTGTTGATCACAGGAATAGAAGTGAAATAGGTAATGATCAAACCGGAAAGAATGAGCACCAGCGAACCGAGGAACATCCAGAACTCACGCGAGAACAACTCTTCTTCTTCTTTTTCGCGGGGAAAATACAGGTAATACGATATGATGGTGATCACCGCAGATGCTGCACACCACACCATGAGCATGATTTTAGCGTGACCGTAAATACCCGCGGCAAAAAGCATGAGCAACGAAACAACTACGTAAGAGGTGCGGAAGAGCGAATTGTTAATGAGCAGCGCTACGCTGATAAAAACAAATGTAAGCACATACAATACCAGTTGACCCGTCATGCCAAGGTCAGTGAACGCGTGTACAGAAGCTTGTCCGAGTACCCCGCTGCGCGTTAGAAATGTTGAATACAAAACAAGAAGGAACGTGGAGATGGATAAAAAATGGGTCGTAAAAAGTGAACCGCCTTTGTTTTTGTTGATGATCATGGTGTGGCCTGCGGCCACCAGTACCAGCCAGGGAACGAGCGATGAATTTTCTACAGGATCCCAGGCCCAGAAACCTCCAAAGCTAAGTGCCTCGTAAGCCCAGGCACCACCCATCAGGATACCGACACCCAACACCAGGATGCCGAAAAAAGTCCATGGAAGAGCAAGGCTCTGCCAGTCGTTATAACGCCTGTTCCAGAAAGCCGCAATGGCGAAAGCAAATGGAACGAGTGTAGATGAAAAACCGAGGAATAACGTTGGCGGATGAATCGTCATCCAGTAATTCATAAGCAAAGGATTTAATCCCCGCGGTGGCTGGCCCGGTGCCATGCCCATAAACTCAGGATGTTCGCGCAACAACAGAAAAGGATTGCTGCCGATCTTATAACCGGCTACATAAATGCCAAGAATCATACTGGCAAGAAAAACCTGAACCAGCGCGAAAATAGCCATCACCGGCATTTCCCAGTCACCACCTTTTAACTGACGTTTCAGGATCAAACCCAGCACCACGTTCCAGAAAGTCCATAACAAAAAACTTCCCTCCTGTCCTTCCCAGAAGCACGAGAGAATGTATTTCATGTTCATTTCGGTATTGCTGTGCTGCCAGATGTACTGGTATTCGAAGAAGTGGTTAAACAGCATGTAGAACAAAGTGCCGGCCACACCAAGAACAGAAAAACTGTGCAGGTTAAAACCAAAACGCGCGAGACGGAGCAGTTCGCGGTTTTTATGCGAAAGCGCATAACTTACAAAAGAAAGAAGTGCCGCAACAAAGGATAAAACTACAAATCCGTTCCCCAAATGCCCTGCCCATAATCGCTCACCAACCTGCTGAATGTCGCTCATATCCGATTAGTTGATTTGCTGGCCGCCTTCGTTGTATTTACTCGGACATTTCATCAGGATGTCGTTGGCATGAAACTCTTCGCCATCCATTTTTCCAATGAGCACGATCTGCTCGCTTTTTTCAAAATCCTGGGGTTTGCTTTTATGGAGCACCACGGTTTTCACAATGCCCTTGTTATCAACCATGCTGAAAAGAAATTCATCGGGATTCACATGCGGGTCATAAACCTGCGGCTGTGTTTTATCAAGTTTACCTACCACATGGTATTCAGTGCCCGGATTAGCCAGGGCTTCTGAAAAGTCGGCGTAGGTGC
>CAZFCR010000630.1:0-1724 GCA_964517305.1 uncultured Akkermansia sp. | reverse complement strand
TATTTTTCTGGACATCAACATGCCCAAAATCGATGGTCTTGGATGCCTGCAGCTTATCAAACAACATTTTCCCGGACATACTTTTCCTGTGATCATGTTGTCTACCGCATTTACCACCGATGTATCGAACCAATGTTACCAACACGGCGCGAGTGTATACATTCAGAAACCTGCGCGATTTGATGAATTAAAGGATGTGTTACGTTATTGTATTCCCGAATTGACCAGACCGGCTTCTGCTGAACGCGTGTAATCAAGGGATTGATCTATTTTTCACCCTCCACAATCCACCACTGGTTTCCGAACGGATCTTCAAAACCGGCCGAAGAACCATAGTCGCGTTTGGTAGCCGGAATGATGCTTTTGGCTCCGTTGCTCATGGCAGCGTTGTAAACCGCTTCCACATTATCAACATAAGTATAAAGGCCCGCAGTTTTTTCACGATAGGTTTCTGTTGATTCGGCGAACATGATCACGGCGTCGTGGATCTTTAATTCGCCATGGATGATCTTATGTGAATCGTCGGGAACAATCAGTTGTTCGGTTGCACCAAACACCGCTTTGGCAAACCCTGCAAATGCCTTGGCATTGTTAACGATCAGATAAGGCATAACCGGAAGATAATGAGCTGGTATTTTCATGGGGAAAAGTTTTAAGAGCCTGATGCCGGACCCTGAGTGTACGCTGAAAATCTGGTGATGTATTTTCACACCCGGTTGGTCCGCTGCCCTGATTCTGCAAAACAAATGCCTGGTAAAATCACCTGGGAGCTTGTGAAACCGCTGATTCCCGTGGAATTTATTCCTCCTCTTCCTGCAAAAACGGGCGTGTTAAAGCTTTGTTATTTACACGAAAAGTTTAATTTTACCACATGTCTTTCCAACTCATACTTCAGAGCATCTCCAGGTACATTCAGTTAACGGATGCTGAGGCCAGATATTTTACCGACAGCCTGGAGGAAAAAAAACTCCGCAAAAAACAGGTGCTGGTTCACGAAAACGAGATCAGCCGGTTTTCGGCATTTGTAAATACAGGATGTTTGCGCTCATATTCTGTAGACAGGGATGGATTTGAACACATTCTGCAGTTTGCACCGGCGGGCTGGTGGGTTGCTGACATCTACAGTCTGATCACCGCACAGCCTGGCAAACTCACGATAGACGCCCTTGAAGACAGCGAAATTCTGCTCCTGCCGCGCAGCAAACAGGAGCAGTTGTTCATCGACCATCCAAAGTTTGAACGTTTTTTCAGGATCATTACAGAAAATTCAATAGCCGCCAACAACCACCGCCTACTCGATTACATGGGCTTAAACGCCCAGGAACGTTACGAACTTTTCTGCAAACGTTACCCCATGCTGATGCAGAGTCTGCCTCAGAAACAAATTGCTTCCTACATTGGCGTGACCCCGGAATTTCTGAGCAAGATGAAATCAGGCATGCTCAAAAGCCTCTCCAAACCTGCCTGAGAGCCCTGGCTGATCTTTTTTTTCTTTTTTTCATCAGAATTGTTCTTAATGCAGATTAAGCGATTTTCTTAACCTGGGTTATTGGCCCCGGGGGCTTCACTGATGTACCTTTGAATATCAAAATTACCAAAGATGGACAGAAGTGATTTTATAAAAAAAGGGCTGCTCGGAACAGGGATGTTTCTTACAGTGCGTTCGTTCGGCGACATTCTCAACAACAACATCGACGAACTTAAAACCATCAGTCCGCTTGGAT
>CAZFCR010000629.1:0-1728 GCA_964517305.1 uncultured Akkermansia sp. | reverse complement strand
ACCTTTGACAAGAGCGACCTGCCGGGTACAAAAGACAAGGTGATCTTTGAACCAGGTGGCACCAATTTTGAGGACGGTGAAAATTTTTCTATCAATACGCACAGCATGTTCGGGTATTTCAGGGGTTATACCAAAGTTGGTTTTTCCATTGAGTTTGAGAAGCCCGAAGGTTTTTATCCGTCAACCGGTTTGTCCGATATTCAACTGTCAGCCGGCAAAGATGTCATCAAAGCGCCCGATTACCACGTGCTGACCGATTCGCCGATCATGTACACAAGGCCTGATACCGCCACCGTGCAGGTGGCCAATACCCGTGTACTGGTTTCGTGTTACGCGCCTAATAAAAAGATCACCGCTAATTTTATTGCAGGAAGTCTGAAAACGCTGTTAAACGCGCAACGTGATTACCTTGGAGGCGAGTTACCGGTAGACAAATACGCTTTTCTGTTTTATTTCACTGATAAACCTACACTTTCGGGTGCAAGCGGCGCGCTGGAACATTCTTATTCTTCATTTTATGTGATGCCGGAGTTCGACAGCCTTGCGCTAGAGCAGCAGCTGAGGGATGTGGCAGCACATGAATTTTTTCACATTGTCACGCCACTGAACATTCACGCTAAAGAAATAGGCGAGTTTGATTTTAATAATCCGCAAATGAGTGAGCACCTCTGGCTTTACGAAGGCATGACTGAATATGCGGCACATCACGCGCAACTGAAAGGCGGCCTGATCGACATCAATGATTTTCTGAATACCATGATGCAGAAATACGCCAACAGTGTGGAGTCTTATAACGATACCATGAGTTTTACTTACATGAGTAAAAATGTTCTGAATGAAAAGATTCACACACAATATGGCAACGTTTCCGAAAAGGGCGCAGTGATCAGCATGTGTCTGGATATTTTGTTGCGTGATCTCAGCGATGGAGAATATGGTACGCAGGAACTGATGCGAGACCTGGCAGTAAAGTACGGTAAAGATAAATCGTTCGAGGATAAAGATCTTTTTAACGACATTGAAAAGCTGACCTACCCTGAAGTGGGCGCTTTTTTGCGTAACCATGTTGGGGGCCGTCAGCCGTTACCCATGGAGGATATCCTGCGCAGGGTAGGGATCCGGTTCAATAAAGAAACCAATACCAATGAATTTTCGCTGGGTAATCCTGATCTTGATTTTAATCCTGAAACCGGACGGTTGATTGTGGCGGGAACAAAAGATCTTGACGCGTTTGGAAAAGATCTCGGTTATAAAAAAGGCGATGAAATTTACAGACTCAACGGTGAAGAGGTGAAAATTGAAAATATCCGTGAACTGATCACTTCCTATTACGAAAACTTAAAAGAAGGTGATAACGTAAAAATCACCGTATACCGCCCGAAAAAATGGCGCAAGAATAAATTCAGGATAAAAGAACTCAGTGCCATTGCCAAAAAAGTGCCGGTGGTGCGTAAAAACCAGATCAGCATGGCCGAGAACCTGGATGAAAAACAAAAAAGAACGTTAAAGGCCTGGGCCGGACTTTAAAATTTAACTAATTTAAAATATGCGTTTAAGCGGCTTTAAGATCATTGTCATCTTTTTTCTGAGTACAGTCATGTACAACCCTGTCTTCAGCCAGGGCCCGATGGCTCCAGGAGAGTACACCAGTTCCAATAAAAAAGCGATCAGGTATATCAAGGAGGCAAGACAGGCCTTTGAATTAAAAAACGATGTGCTGGCTGAGAA
>CAZFCR010000628.1:0-1731 GCA_964517305.1 uncultured Akkermansia sp. | reverse complement strand
GCGCATCAGTTCAATCTCATCCCTGTTTTTTAAATAAATCATTTATTTTCCTCCGAATATTTTTTTTAAGAAAGAAGACTCTTTTTTACGGAAGTTGTTGTGTGCTTCCGCGTCTTTTAACTGGTGAAGAAAGGCGCCTCCTTCGGGATGAAGGGTTTGCCAGATCGCGCTCCAGCCTGCAAATCCGCCCACATTCCTGTCGTCGATAAAAATATCGGCATTCAGTTTACGGGAAGTTTTGTCGTCGAGCATTTCTTCAGGATAATTTTTGTTGACGGCGTAAAATTCAACACCGTTTTTTTTACAGTACTCTACCGCTTCCTGAAGCAGGTCGCCGGTTCTGATGGTCCATAAAATCAGTTTATGGCCTTTGTTCTGCAGCGCTTTTAAAGTAGCGAATGCAAAAAGCATTTCTTTTCCGATGGCGGGGTACCTGTGTTCCACAATGGTTCCGTCGAAGTCCACCGCTATTACCTTGCTGTTTTCAGTTAAGAAGTTTTGCATGTTATAAATTTTTGGCCGATAACACTTTCATGTTCTCATCCAGTTCATACAACCTTGGCTGAGCAGTGCCGATCTCAAATTCAAGGATCTCGGCAGGTGTCATTTTTTCGAGGTACATGATCAGCGCGCGGAGACTGTTGCCATGGGCTGCAATCACCACGTTTTTGCCCTGTTTCAGTTTTGGAACGATTTCGTTTTCAAAATAAGGCAACACCCTTGCGGCAGTGTCTTTTAAACTTTCACCGTTCGGAGGTGGAATATCGTAACTTCTTCTCCAGATCTTCACCTGCTCATCGCCATATTTTTGAGCGGTTTCGGCTTTGTCAAGTCCCTGCAGATCACCATACATTCGCTCGTTGAGGGCTTTATTATAAATTGGAGTAACAGGGACGTGGCCTGAAGTTTCGAGTGAAAGTCTGAGTGTGTCCTGCGCTCTTTTCAGATCAGATGCATACGCGTAGTCAAACCGAAAACCTTTGAGTTTTTCACCGGCCTTACGGGCTTCTTCAATGCCTTTTGGCGTGAGTTCAACATCCACCCAGCCGGTGAATTTATTTTCGAGGTTCCAGGTGCTTTGACCGTGACGGAAGATTACAAGTTGTGCCATAATTTTTAGAGGCACAAATATAAGTTAATTCCCCGAAACGTATTTTAAAGGAAAGGCGTGATAAAGCAAAGCTTTGCTAAAAAAAGGGTCAATCGCCGAGCTCGCACACGCTCCTGAATCCCAGCCAGGCCGAAGCCCCGCTGTACACCAGATCTTTTCCCGTCCGGCAATCGTTGATGCTGTGTTTCCAGCTGCCACCTTTTACGATGCTGTCGTTCTGAATCATTTCAGCCACATTGCCCAGCAGGTTGTACAAACCGAAACGCGAGGCTTCAAATGTATTTACAGGTTTTGTCGGCACGGTGTCAGCAATATAAACATCACGGGAGTTGAGTAAAGGATTTCCCTTCTCGTTCTTCCCCCGGTTTCTGAGCACAGGCAAAGCATTGTCCGCCAGAAATTCCCATTCCTCTTTGGTAGGTAAGCGGTAATTGATCTTTAATTCTTTTTTGTACCTGATGGCGTAAAATTCTTTTACCTTTTGGGTGCGCCATTTACAGAATGCTTCGGCCTGGCTGCGTGTAATGCCCACTACGGGAAATTCTCTGAAACGGGGATGCCGCAGGTAAAGCCGGCTCAGCATCTCCGCATGCGGAGTTTGATGGTGCCACACACTGGTA
>CAZFCR010000627.1:0-1733 GCA_964517305.1 uncultured Akkermansia sp. | reverse complement strand
CCCATGTTTCGTTATTATATATATTTGTTTGGTGAAAAGGCCATGCCATTTACCGGAACAAACGCAGATGCCTCAATACCAAAGGCTTCAGGCGAACTGTAGAATATTTTACCCTGTATCATAAAACTTAAGAAATGAGAAACGAAGAACTTGCCAATAAATACACCTACGCCTTTTTTATCCTTGTGCTTGGCATTTTTTTGTTCTTAGGACTGAAAGATTTTTTCAGCGCTTTTTTAGGTGCGGTGGTTTTTTACACGTTGTTTAAAAAATTCATGGTCTACCTAACGCAGATACGTGGTTTAAAAACATCGCTGGCAGCTGTCATCATCATTGTTATCAGTTTTCTGATCGTGGTTTTGCCCGTATCGGTGCTGGTAACAGTTATCTTTAATAAAATTGCCGCTATTGCCTCCCAACCCGAATTGGTTGCTGAAAACATTGATAAACTCACCCAGCGTCTTGAACAACTGCCGTTTGATGTATCCACAGAAAAACTGAAACAGGGCGCTCAGGCTGCCATCACCGGAAACGCGGGCATGGTGCTGAACTCTTCGCTCAGCATTCTCGGAAGTATTCTGATGATGTACTTTTTCCTGTTTTTTCTTCTTACCAGTGTTAACCGTATGGAGGCGGCCATCATTCATTATCTGCCTTTCCGCAGGGCCAAAATCATGCTTTTTGGACGCGAACTCGTTGATCAGACCTACAGCAATGCCATTGGTGTGCCGCTGGTATGTATTGCTCAGGGTTTACTGGCTTATGTATCCTACCTTGTTGCCGGCGTGCCGGAAGCGGGTTTGTGGGGCATTTTAACCGGTTTCGCTTCCATTATTCCGCTAGTGGGAACGGCAATCATCTGGCTGCCGGTAACTTTGTATTTATTAGCCGAGCAGCAAAACTGGCAGGCCATATTTGTTGCCGCATACAGCATCGTTATCATGAGCAATGTAGACAACCTGATCAGGATGGTGGTCTCAAAAAAAATAGGACACGTGCATCCCGTTACCACCGTACTGGGGGTGATCATCGGACTTGAATTTTTTGGATTGCCCGGACTTGTTTTTGGTCCGCTCATTATCTCTTATTTTATCATTCTTCTCAAATTGTATTACTTAGAATACATTAAAAAAAGGGACATAGCCGAGCCCGTGGCTGCAAAAGAAAAGGATCTCCTGAAAGTTTTTCTCGATTATTTTACCGTTTTCAATAACAAATCACGCGCGAAACAGCGAAAAAAATAAATCTGTCAGGTGTTCTTTTTAAGGATGAGTCGCAGTGAAGAGTCCCGGGTAAGATAATTCCAGGCCCAGTTAATAAAGATCATGAGTTTGTTACGCACGCTCAGGATCAGCATGAGGTGCAGAAACATCCAGAAAAACCAGGCAAGGTAACCGCTGAACTTCAGTTTGGGAAGATCTACAACCGCTTTGTGTTTTCCGATCGTAGCCATCGAGCCAAGATCACGGTATTCGTATTCTTTTAATTTTTCGTTTTTAGCCATCGCCCTCAGGTTGCGGGCCAGCATTTTTCCCTGGTTAATGGCCACGTTGGCGAGTTGCGGGTGACCCTGCGGATATAATGGCGTTTCCATATAAGCAATGTCGCCGATGGCAAAGATGTTGTGATGGTTTTTTACAAGGTTATGGCGATCCACCACATAACGGTTGCGGTTAACTGCTTCGGGATTCATGCCCGGAATGATATTACCTGTTACACCCGCCGCCCAGATC
>CAZFCR010000626.1:0-1735 GCA_964517305.1 uncultured Akkermansia sp. | reverse complement strand
CCACATAGTAAAGTAGTTTTCTTCGTGTTCTTGTTAATATCTATGAGTATTAACATGTTAAACGCTCAAACAGAGCCGTCCGATACGTTAAAAAAAGTTAGCGCCGATACTTTGCCTCCCATTGAGGAGGAAGGAAGTATCGAAGAAAAGATCAGTTATTTCGCGGAAGACAGCACTGTAGGCACGCCGGCTTCGGGTCGTGTTGTTTTATACGGCAAAGCGCGTGTGATTTACGGCAGCATGAACATGGAGGCCGACTTCCTGGAAATAGACTACACAAAAAACATTGTAAAGGCATACGGTAAAACCGACAGCCTGGGACGTAAATCGGGTATGCCCACCTTTAAGGAGGGCGCTGAGACCATGGAAGCAGACACCATCAAGTACAACCTGAAAACAAAAAAGGGGAAGATCTACAATGCCCTCACAAGGCAGGGGGAATTGCTGGTAATAGGTTCGGAGATCAAGAAGGACAGTAACGATGTGGTGTATTTTAAGGACATGAAATGTCTGCCCTGTAACGAAGCAGACGCGCGCACAGCGTTCAGAGCAACAAAAGCGAAAGTAATTCCCGACGATAAAATTGTAACAGGCCCGATGTACCTCGAAATCGGCGGAGTGCCCACGCCACTGGGATTACCTTTTGGTTATTTCCCTAACTCCAAAAAACAACACAACGGTTTGTTGCTTCCAACTTTCGGCAACTCACCAGGCATGGGTTTTAATCTGCGGCAGGGCGGTTATTACTGGGGTATCAACGATAAAACTAACATGATCATCCGTGGTGATATTTATACCAACGGCAGCTGGATGCTCGGTACCACCAACAATTATAACATCCTGTACAAGGCAAGCGGCAGGGTGGGATTAAGTTACAGCCAGTTCAACATCGGCGATAAAGACATCCCGCAGGAATACAGAAAAGAAAAAGCTTATTCGGTAGAGTGGGTGCATCTCCAGGACAACAAAAGCGACCCGAGTATCAGGTTCAGCTCGAATGTCAACTTCAGAAAGAATCAGAGTTTTAACCGGCTCAATGCGGTGAATTCGGGTCAGTTTCTTCAGAATGTATTTCAGTCTAACGTCAACTTTACAAAAACATTTCGTCTGAGCTCCCTGAGTCTGAATGCGAGGCATGATCAAAACGCTCAAACCGGCGACATGAACATCATGTTTCCTGAACTTACTTTTAACGTCAACAGGTTTTATCCTTTTAAACGTGAGAACGCGGTGGTGCAGAATGTGTTCGACAAGATACAGATCTATTATCTTGGTGAAGCCAGAAGCACACTGTCGGGAAAGGACAGCAGTATCTTCAGGGATTCGCCGCTGGATAAGATCCGTTACGGTGTAAAACACACGCTGCCTGTATCTACCAATTTTAACATACTCAAATACATCACTGCAACACCACAGTTAAATTTCACAGCATTTATGTACACACAAAGCACACGCCGCGAGTACATGATGGTGAATGACATTCGCGACACGGTAGTGACCAATACTGTAAAGGAGTTTACGGGCGCTTACGATGCCAACTTTTCCACAGCGTTTAACACGCAGGTTTATTTTGATTATTTGTTCCGGAAAGGAAAAGTGAAACAGATCCGGCACCTGATGATTCCAACGGTGACGTCTAACTACCGTCCTGAGTTTGGAGCGACTTCTTATGGTTACTGGCGCCACGGGCAGCGCGACAGCCTGGGCAACCTCCAGCGCTATTCTATTTTAGAGA
>CAZFCR010000625.1:0-1742 GCA_964517305.1 uncultured Akkermansia sp. | reverse complement strand
GCGCGGTTTTTAAGTACGGTGTTAACCGGCATGTTAGGCTTTAATTTAATGCTGTACCGAACAAATCCATGGCTCGCCGGTTCATTTACCTGCGCTCCGGGCAGGGCAATGTTATCGAAATGAAATGCCACTGTTCTCGATACATAATCAGTCTGGAAACTTACCGGATAAGAGCTCTGGAGCACGCGCAGAGACGCCAAATCAAAGTTTACATCCATGGTGTCGAGCGTTGTAACATCAAAAGCAGGTGCATTACCTATGTTCTGGAATCCGATCTCATAAATAAAATCCTGTGTACCGAAAGGCACATCCCCATTGGCTTTCATGGATTTTACCTGTAGGTATTTGCCATGAGGATCGAAGGGTCCTCCGATTGTTCTTTGCCACGAATAAATATTGTTCTGAAGATTAATATCCAGTGTTGGATAGATGTATGCTGTAACGTCGAAAACAGTGTTGGCAACAGCTGTGGCACTTACTACTGCGCTGAAAGTTCCCACCGGATTCGACCACCATTGTGCTGTATTACTGAAATTAGGGATGCTGTAAATGAGCGTATCAAGTGTGGCCCCGGGCGAAAACGTTGGTGTTAATCCCGTGAGTGTAGATACGTAATTAATGAATTTCGGGAGGGTGATCTTCAGCACGCCCGGATTCAACACGCCGTTAGATGAGCAGAACAGGTTGCTCATGTAGTTGTTAAACTGGTACGCAAAGGTAACGCCAACAAGCGGACTGATGATGTTGGACGAACTGGCAGACCTGTATAAATAAACAGCCGGATCCGCGTTGGAAGGCAGGTTATTCTGATAACCGAACATAAATGTGTTTGTGCCCGCTGCTGCAGGGATGGTAACTGTTCCGGAGGTACACGCGGTGAAATTACCAGGAGTGGTGGTGGGGTATTGAGTCAATGAATAGGCACTTGTAGCCGGCATAAACACACTGAAAGTTCCGTCCCATGGATTAGGATTAAAAGTCACATTTACTCCTCCTGCGTTATACAACAAACCTGTGGCATATTGTCCAACGCCATAAGTGTCTCCCGCGTCAAAAGTGCAGTTGTTATTGCAGTCATTATAAAAACGGCCACTTATTTTGGAACATGGAACCGAATTAATAAAACAAAGGTAATTTACAATAGACGAAGGGTTATTGTAGATCATGCTCGACCTGATCTCAAATGTGTGAGTACCCATCACCGAAAACGTGGTAGGAAGATCCGGAGAAAGCGTCAGATAAGTCATCCCGCTTGTATAATACTCCCATCCGCTAACCATGTTATTGATGCCTGTTACAGACGTGCTTGAAAAAACACCTCCTGTAGTAGTAAACTGATCGTAGAGTACATTGTCAAAATACAAGCTATACGTTCGTGGCGCCATCGTGTTGCTGTTGCTGCAGCTATAAAAATCAGAGATGTCCATATTCATTGTAAGTGAATCCAGACCAAAATTTGAACAAAGGCTGATTGTATCTCCCGATGGCAGGTTTTGCCAGTTGGCGCCGCCGCCTATGGTAGAGTAATTGATCATGTTCATATTCACACCAATATTTGAAGTCCCCGTTAATATCACAGGCAGGTATTGAATGGTATTGCTATTGTAGGGCAGGTTGTTAAAATTACCACACGGGTTAGGCGCTATACCACCTCCACTGGGCACAATTGTATTAATTGGTGGCGTAGTTACATTCCAGCAGTACAAAGTTGGGCCCGAGCAACTCGAAAAACTTGACTGGTT
>CAZFCR010000624.1:0-1742 GCA_964517305.1 uncultured Akkermansia sp. | reverse complement strand
TTCATGGTGTGCTTGCCGCGAAAGAATGCGGTTACGAAACCATCATGATCAACTGTAATCCTGAAACCGTAAGTACCGATTTCAGTACTGCTGATAAACTTTATTTTGAACCGGTTTTCTGGGAACACATTTACGACATTATTCTTCATGAAAAACCTGAAGGCGTGATTGTTCAGCTGGGTGGTCAAACTGCGCTTAAACTTGCAGAGAAACTACACCGTTATGGTATCAAGATCATCGGCACCGATTTTAAATCGCTTGACCTTGCTGAAGACCGGGGCAGTTTTTCATCCTTGCTGAAAGAAAACAACATCCCCTACCCTGAATTTGGTGTGATCGAAGATGCTGAAGAAGCCATTACACTTTCAAAAAAACTGGGCTTTCCCCTGCTCGTTCGCCCGAGTTATGTTCTTGGTGGACAAAGCATGAAGATTGTGATCAACGAACAGGAACTTGAACAGCATGTGGTGAAACTGCTCAACGATCTGCCCGACAATAAAGTGCTGCTCGATCATTTTCTCCAGGGAGCGATCGAGGCCGAGGCAGATGCCATTTGTGACGGAGAAGATGTGTACATCATCGGCATCATGGAACACATTGAGCCGGCAGGCATACACAGTGGCGACAGTTACGCGGTGTTACCACCATTTGATCTTTCGGATGATGTATTGAACCAGATCAAACGCCACACCAAAACCATCGCACTGGCCCTGAATACAGTGGGACTTTTAAATATTCAATTCGCCATTAAAAACGGAAAAGTATACATCATTGAAGCCAATCCTCGCGCTTCACGCACCGTACCTTTTATTGCCAAGGCTTACGACGAACCTTACGTGAATTATGCCACCAAGGTGATGCTGCGCGAAAAAAAGGTAAAAGATTTTAAATTTAAACCTAAAAAAATAGGATACGCGATCAAGATCCCTGTATTCAGTTATGAAAAGTTTCCTGAAATCCAGAAGGAATTAGGTCCGGAAATGAAAAGCACCGGGGAAGCGATCTATTTTATCGACAGTTTGCAGGACGAATATTTTCAGAACGTATACAGCGAACGCAATCTTTATCTTAGTAAATAATTATGAAAAAAAGAACATACATTTTTGTTTTAAGCTCAGGAATCTGTCTGACCTTGTTGTGCTGCAAGAGCCGTAAAACAACAACAACTTCAACCACTGATTCTGTTTTTGTTCCCGGGAGTTCGCAGATGGCCGCCGCTGAAAAACGCTGGCCCGGAACCACAGTAACTGAAGTACAGGAAGGTCAGCACATTTTTACCGGCAAGTGTACACAATGTCACAAACCTTTTGACATTCCTGGCTTTTCAGAAAAAAAATGGTTGCATGAGATCGACGACATGGCGCCAAAAGCAGAACTCACTGCCGATGAAAAAATGAAACTTACCAAACACATTTTGTCGTTCAGGGACGCAGCATTGAGTTCAAAATAAAAATAACAATCAAAAAAAAATCCGGCCAGTAGCCGGATTTTTTTTATTTGTTTATCTCGTTAAGGTGACCGTTCCTTTGAGGTCGTACCCTTTGCCATCGCTGCCTTTTGCTTTAATAATGTAGAAGTAAGATCCTTCCGGCGCTTCTTTGCCGGCCTGGGTCATGCCATCCCACTCTATCTGCCCCACGGACGTGTTGAGTTCGTACACCTTGTGTCCCCATCTGTCGAAGATCTGGGCGTTTATTTCTGTGATGTTGGCAGAACGCTGAAGGATAAACAGGTCGTTCACC
>CAZFCR010000623.1:0-1773 GCA_964517305.1 uncultured Akkermansia sp. | reverse complement strand
AGGCAGCCTTCATTAAATTTCCATTCATCGCCTTCTTCCTTCAGAATACGCGCGTTGATGAATACCTTTTTAAACGACTGGAGTTCCTTTCTTTGTTCAGGTGTAAATTCATCGTCTTCATCTTCCTCATCGGTTTCGGCAAAAGGCTCAGTATCTATTACAAAAAGGCGGATGGCTTTTCCTATCTGTGGCGCGGCCAGACCAACACCTTTGGCTTTGTACATGGTTTCAAACATGTCTTTGATGAGCTGGTCAAGACCTTCATAATTTTTATCAATGTCTTCGCCAACCTTTCTCAGCACAGGATCGCCGTATACAACAATCGGTAATATCATTTTTTTCTTTTGTAAAATTATCTTGAATAGTTTGGTGCCTCGCGGGTGATCACTACATCGTGCGGGTGGCTTTCCTTAACACCTGCAGCGGTAATACGGATGAACTTGGCTTCCTGCAAGGCCTTGATGTCTTTGGCGCCGCAATAACCCATGCCTGCTTTTAATCCGCCAATTACCTGGTAAATGATCTCTGCCAGGTTGCCTTTGTACGGCACGCGACCACTGATGCCTTCGGGAACCAGTTTTTTAATATCATCTTCCGCGTCCTGGAAATACCGGTCCTTGCTGCCTTTCTGCATGGCTTCCAGTGAACCCATTCCCCGGTAGGATTTAAATTTACGTCCTTCAAAAATAATGGTCTCGCCCGGACTTTCTTCAGTTCCTGCAAACATGCCTCCCATCATCACTGTTCCGGCGCCCGCGGCAAGGGCTTTCACCACATCGCCCGTAAAACGGATACCGCCATCAGCGATCAGCGGAACGCCTTTTCCTTTTAAGGCGCTGGCCACTTCTAAAATGGCAGTTAACTGCGGCACGCCAACCCCTGCAATCACACGGGTTGTACAGATAGAACCGGGACCAATTCCCACCTTTACCGCATCAGCACCTGCTTTCACAAGATCAACAGCGGCCTGTCCGGTAGCAATGTTTCCAACCACCACCTGAAGGTCTTTGTATTTTTTCTTCACTTCTTTCAGCTTGGCAATTACACCTTTGCTGTGTCCGTGAGCTGTATCAATGATCACTGCATCCACACCGGCTTCCACCAGCGCGTCAACACGCTCCATGGTATCGGCTGTAACACCCACTGCCGCTGCAACTCGCAAACGACCGCGCTCATCCTTACAGGCGTTGGGGCGAACCTTGATCTTAATAATATCTTTATAAGTGATGAGCCCAACCAGCTTGTTGTTTTTATCAATGATGGGCAGTTTTTCGATCTTAAATTCCTGCAGGATGTCTTCCGCTTTTTTCAGCGTAATGCCTTTTTCAGCTGTGATGAGTTTATCATAAGGCGTCATTACTTTCAGCACCGCTTTTGAATAATCTTTTTCAAAACGCAGGTCGCGGTTGGTAACAATACCGGTAAGTTTGTTGTTTTTATCCACCACGGGAATGCCGCCGATCCTGTTATCAGCCATCAGTTTCAGCGCGTCGCCGATGGTCGCGTCCTGTGTAAGTGTCACGGGATCCTGGATCATGCCGCTTTCGCTGCGTTTTACTTTGCGAACTTCCGCGGCCTGAGCTTCGATGCTCATGTTTTTATGTAACATGCCGATGCCGCCTTCCTGAGCAATGGCAATGGCCAGCCTGTGCTCGGTAACGGTATCCATGGCAGCTGAAACAATGGGCGTATTTAATCTGATGTTCCTTGTAAACTGTGATGCGATGCTTGTTTCGCGCGGCAATACCTCTGAATAGGCGGGAACTAATAATA
>CAZFCR010000622.1:0-1773 GCA_964517305.1 uncultured Akkermansia sp. | reverse complement strand
AGACTGAACCTTGATCAGCAAAACCAGGTACTGATTATTCGTGTGAGTACAGAAAAGGAAACCCTTACCAAAAAGGTAGTTCTGACACAATAAAATTTTTCGGTGTAATTTATCAAAGCCCTGCAGATATGCGGGGCTTTTTTTTGGAAAATTTTGACCACACCCCCTTCTTTTTAACGTCGGTGGATAAAATTTTTGTGTTTTTATCTTGTCTACCCCCTTTTTTTGGACTAGTTTTGTAAAAAAATTCATTTTTAATTAAAAACCCCTCAAAAAACATGACTACAAGAAGGATGTTAGCAATGCAGGATGTTGTTCAGCGTGTACCCGCCGAATTAAATCATCCAAAAAAACAGGTAAGCGAATATTTTGGCGCTAATGTTTTTGGTATTGATGCCATGCGTGAATTTTTGAGTGAGGAAGCTTTCAGCAGCGTTAAGGAAGCAATGGAAAAGGGCGTGACCATCGACAGGAAGATGGCCGACCAGGTTGCAGCCTGTATGAAAGCCTGGGCCCAAAGCAAAGGCGTTACCCATTATACACACTGGTTTCAGCCATTAACCGGCACAACCGCCGAAAAACACGATGGTTTTTTTGAACCTATCGGGAATGGTCGCGCGATTGAGCGTTTCAGCGGTTCGCAGCTCGTTCAGCAGGAACCTGATGCCTCTTCATTTCCAAATGGTGGCGTGCGCAGTACCTTCGAAGCGCGGGGTTACACAGCCTGGGATCCAACATCTCCGGCGTTTATCTGGGGTAATACACTGTGTGTGCCCACCATCTTTGTTTCTTACACCGGCGAGGCCCTTGATTTTAAAACGCCATTACTTAAATCTTTATCGGCACTTGATAAAGCGGCCACAGAGGTTTGTCAGTATTTTGATAAAAACGTTACCAAGGTAATCGGTACGCTGGGCTGGGAACAGGAATATTTTCTCATCGACGCGGCGCTTTATCACATCCGTTACGATCTTCAGCAAACCGGCCGTACGCTTTTCGGGCACGCGCCTGCAAAGGGTCAGCAGCTGGAAGATCATTACTGGGGCTCGATCCCTGAGCGTGTTCTGGCGTACATGAAAGACTTTGAATACGAAGCACACCTGCTCGGCATTCCTGTTCGCACAAGACATAACGAAGTGGCGCCCGCTCAGTTTGAATGCGCGCCTGTTTTCGAAGAGATCAACATCGCGGTTGACCACAACCAGTTATTGATGGATGTGATGGAAAAAGTGGCCATCCGTCATAACTTCAGGGTGCTGGTTCACGAAAAACCTTACGCGGGTGTAAATGGTAGCGGTAAACACAACAACTGGAGCCTGGCAACCAACACTGGCAAAAATCTGTTATCGCCAGGAAAAACACCTAAGACCAATCTGCAATTTCTTACTTTTTTTATCAATACAGTAAAGGCCGTTTACGAGCACGCCGATCTGATGCGCGCCTGTATCGCTTCTGCCAATAACGATCACAGGCTTGGTGCTAATGAAGCGCCTCCGGCCATCATGAGTGTATTTCTCGGAGAACAGCTGAACAAGGTGCTGGATGAACTCGAGAAAAATGTGGGCGATAAAAAATTAAGTCCTGAAGAAAAAACCGCGTTAAAATTAAGCATCGGTAAAATTCCTGATATTTTGCTGGATAATACCGACAGGAACCGGACCTCTCCTTTTGCATTCACCGGAAACAAATTCGAGTTTCGTGCAGTAGGCTCATCGGCCAATTGTGCAGGCGCAATGACTGTGCTGAATGCCATTGTAGCTGAACAGCTCAACG
>CAZFCR010000621.1:0-1780 GCA_964517305.1 uncultured Akkermansia sp. | reverse complement strand
ATTTATCTACTTACATGACTTACAGGGAAGAGAGATAGACAGGCACAAGATCGACCAGGAAAATGGCGAACTAAGAGTTAATTACACCCGGCTTTCGGCCGGGTTGTACATCGTTACCCTGGTTACTGAGAGCGGCTTGAACCTGAATAAAAAACTGGTGCTGACGAAGTAGTTTTGAAGATTTGAAGTTTTTTGTAAAATGCTCAGCGTACAAAATTTGCTTTAAAATTGCTGAGGTTTTTTATCGTGGTCTCTGCGGCTCACAGAACACAGTAAGATCCACCTTCACCGTTTTTCCCATGCCAATCATTTTTTTGCCAACGTGGTAATGTGTTCTGTCAATTGCAAATGCACCACGGAACAGCCTGTTATCACCAACGGTTTCTACGGTAAATGGAATGCTGATGGTGTCGCTTACATCTTTAATGGTGAGCGTGCCTTTGGCCAGGTAAGCCTCGCCGTTGCGGCTCACACTGCTGGATTTAAACGTGATCAATGGATATTTTTCAGCATCCAGAAAATCATCGCTCCTGAGGTGCGCATCGCGTTTTTTGATCCCGGTTTTAATGGTAGCGGCTGAAACACTCGCCGAGATGCTTGCCCGTTCAGGGGCTTTTTCATCAAAATCAATCTCCGCTTTCATGTCCCCCAGCGTGCCTTTTACATACATTCCAAACAATCCACGGATCTTAAAATGCGCTACAGAGCCCTCAACGGGCCGCCAGCTTTGAAATTCGATAAACGAAGAGAACAGAACAAAGATGGTTGCGATCAGAATTAACCTTTTCATAGATCTTAGTTGCGGATGATCTTATGGTTAAACTGTTCCTTGCCTTCTGTATCTTTTACACGAAGGATGTAAACGCCCTGAGGATAAGTACCCAAGTCAATCCCGGTCATGGTCTGGAGGGCTTGTTGCAGCAGCATCTGGCCGTTGATGGCATACACTTCAATCTGTCCCTGCAAAGAGGCGGGATTGCTAAGCGTTACCAGTCCGTCAGTAGGGTTAGGACCAATGCCAATGCTTTCGAACGAAGGAGTGACCAGGCCCGTAAGATCGGTTCCCAGTGTTAGATCGCGCGACAGACCACTTGCTTTGTTGATGAGCCAGTTGTTGGGGTCGCAGACAATCGCACTCACGGTTCCTGTGAGCGCAAGGGTGTAGTTCTCTACGGTCTGACTGTGTTGCACACGAATGGTTGTATCTGATTTTCCTACGCGTGAAATACGGTATTCAATGGGCGTGATGAACAAAGGCGTGACATTGGGCATGCTCACGGTTTGTGAACTTCTGAGCCAGAACGTAGTGCCATCATAATTATACCGCACGTTAAAACTTGGATAACCTTCCCCATAATACCACTGGTTAAAAAACTGTGTTGGGTTAATGCCGGTTTGCGCCTGGTAAAAACTGACAAAGTCGGCAGAGGCGGCCGTGCTGTGTGCATAGGTGTTCTGAAAATTCCGCAATGTATTGAACCATACAGAATCGTTGTTCGTTACAAATCTTAAGGTGTGAAGAATGGCGCCACCTTTATCGTAAGTGAGTCTTGAACTAAAAATTCGCGAAGTGTTCATGGTATCCTGCGCCGGAATGTGAACGCTGCCATAAGGTAGCTGCATCACGGAATTGTGCGCACTCTGGATGCTACCGGCCAGTTGTCCGGGTTTTAAATATTCCGCGGCAAGGTGTTCGCTGTACGATGCAAATCCTTCATTGATCCAGATGTCCGCCCATGTTTTACAGGTCACGTGATCGCCCCACCACTGGTGCGCCAGT
>CAZFCR010000620.1:0-1791 GCA_964517305.1 uncultured Akkermansia sp. | reverse complement strand
ATATTTGTTTAACCATCATCCCCCAAACCTATATGAGAAAACTCCTACTGTTATTTTTATCGATTGCCGCGTCAAATGTTCATGCTCAGGATTATTTGGGCTTTGTAAACAGCAATTACGCCGGGATCACCGGGGCACAGATCAATCCCGCCAATATTGTGGACAGCCGCATGAGGGTAGATATAAACCTGCTCGGATTTAACGTGAACGCGGCCAACAATTATATTGGCATCAAACGTTCAGCTTTTGCACACGAGGGCAATATCTTTCAGGCTACCCGAAAGGCCATTAAGGGAGATCAAAATGCTTTCCCGGCTTTTCAGGATAATCTTTTTCAGAAGAACTACCTGGTGGACATCAGGAATGGTCAGGATAAATCGGTGTTTGCTTCCACCCGGATTTCCCTGCCTTCGTTTATGATCAGTCTTGGCAACCGCAACGCGATAGGTTTATCTATTAACGCACGAAGTTATGTGAATGTTGACGGGGTCTCAGAAGAACTGGCACGCCTGCTTTATTCCGACGTGGGACGCCTGGCCCATTACAATGTACAGGATGTGATAGGCAAAGATCTCAAGAACGATTACCTGAGCGCCAATTCAATGGCCTGGCTTGAATACGGACTCACTTTTGCGCATGTGTTTAAAAGTGATAACGAACATTTCTTTAAAGCTGGTGTTACGCCAAAACTGTTGCAGGGACTGGCTTCCGCCTACCTTAACGTAAAAGATCTTCGTTTCCGGTTTAATAACGATGCGGTCAGCGTTCAGAATGATTCACTTCAGGTGCTGGCGATTGTAAAAACAGATGTCAATTACGGACATTCCGAAAACCTCGAGTTTCCGGGTGAAAACGCGCCTAACAGGGATAATAATCCCTATCTGAATGATCCAACACTTTATAATACGCTCGGAGATGGTGTTCCGAAATTCGCTTCTTTTCCGGGTTTTGGTCTGGATATAGGCGGTGTGTACGAATGGCGTCCCAAATACGAAGATCACAAGTACGACATGGATGGGAAAAAGGGCATGTGGCGGAGAGATCAGAATAAATACAAACTGAAGATCGGTTTGTCGGTGCTGGATATCGGATCCATCAAGTTTCCCAAAGGCAAATACAGCAACGATTTCAGGATAGACATTGATACGATCCGCTACAGGCTGATTGAAACAGGTGATTACCCGGTTTACGATATCGACAGGCTCATTGATTCACTGGCTGATTACCGCAGCTCCGAATCCAATTACAAAATGTCGCTTCCTACGTCCATCAGCGCACAGATCGACTACAACATCTGGAAGGATTTTTACATCAACCTGACGCCGTTTATCGCGCTCCAGCAGAAAAATAAAAATGCCAAAGTTCACGATGTGACTGTCATCAGTCTGGCGCCTCGCTGGGACCACAAGTGGTTCGGGGTTTCGGTGCCGGTTTCTTACAATAGTTTTTATGCAAAGGCCAACCAGCCAATCAAAGTAGGCGCCATGTTACGACTGGGGCCGCTGGTGCTTGGAACCAATGACCTGGCGAGTTATACGGCCGGTAATTTATTTGGCGCTAACCTGTATTTCCTGCTCAAGGTGCCTGTTCCTTACGGGCGACCTAAGGATAAGGACAAAGATAACGTGAGCGATAAACGTGACCTTTGCCGCGAAGTGCCAGGTGTATGGGAATTCAAAGGTTGTCCTGACAGGGATGGCGACCATGTACAGGATAAAGACGAGAAATGTCCGGATGTGGCAGGTTTAAAAGAGTTACTGGGGTGTCCTGATAAGGATGGTGATGGTATTA
>CAZFCR010000619.1:0-1794 GCA_964517305.1 uncultured Akkermansia sp. | reverse complement strand
GAAAGGGGCTTGTGGTACAAGGGCCAGGGCAGGACGCCGCATCGAGATGACCTTGCGGATGAGGCAAAAGAGAAAAGTTGATGCTTGCGCCATTAATGACACCATAATAACTGTTAGCGTAAATCGTATTGCCAGTCATGGCGAGGCTCGCTCCAAAAAAGTTTGGAGAATGCACTTGAGGTATACCGGTTACCGACCATGTGCAGAGTGGCAAGCCATCTGATCGGAACATTTTAAATTCACTTTTGTTAAGTAGATAAAAATTACAATCACAGTCTGCTACTATATCTGCCACATGAGTTCCTGAGACAACGGTAACTAGCGAAGCCGATGCTGTCCCATTGTATGCGTATATTTCTGTATTACCATTTCGATAGTAAGCTGCAAATAAAACACTTCCACAACCTCCGAAATTTGCGACGTAATTATTGTTATTGGCGACCCCATGCCCAGTATTTACCCATGTCTGCCCATCCCAATAAAAATAAGTGCCGAAACTAAAAGCGTAAAAAGTGGGAGACAAGGTACCGCCATTAACATTGGGCATAATCGCGACATCAGGTCCGATTGTGGGAACATTTGTTAGGCTCGGATTTGAAGGAGATAAAGGGATTCCAGGGTCATAAAATCCAATGTAGCCGGAACCTTGAAAATAGATTTGATTCCCTGTCCCTGGACAAATAGGATGCTGCCCAAAATATGACAAGCTCCAAAAAAGAAGCAAAAACAATGTTATTTTGCTAAGACTATTCATTAAACCAAATAAATTAGGCTAAATAAAGATAGGTATAATTTAAGAAGCCTCTGTTAAAATAACAAAGGCTTCTTAAATGTATTTATTTTATTAATACAATCTTGTGTTTAGTTTCAATGGATCCGTCGCTGATACCAATGTAATAAAGACCTTGTGGAAGATCAAGACCCGATAGTGAATAATAGGTTTCGTTTATGTTACTGAGACTTTTCAAAGGATCAAGTTGCGCTATCCATTGACCAAATCCATTATATAGCGATAATGCCCCTTTCCTCTCTCCATCATTCAAATAAAATCCGTCTATCGTAGGATTAGGATAAAACTTAATCGCATTTCCTTTGTTTTCAACTAAAAAATTAGCACTCCCCCGAGCATTGCTTGCTCCTGGAACAAATGTGGTTGGGCCGCAATATGGGTTCATGCCGTTGACGTTTGAGGTGGTGATAGAAATATTTGAACAGATAGTTAACCCTGGCGACGTGCCAATCGCTGGATTTGAAAGTGCGAGGACATTTTGATTGGGAACTGACATTATTGTCGAGGCGTTACATCCGCTCTCCCCATCATAATATGCTTGAACACCATAATTCATAGTGGGAGTTGCAATATCGTCTGATCCATAAACCTGAATTCCCACGTTTGACATAATGCCGTTATTGTTGTCGCTAATACCAACAGGGAAACTCAAGCCTCCGCCTGTATTATAAACAAATTCGTCATCTTCTAAACTGGCGAAACTGTTCCAGTTTTGACCATTATCATAAAACTTCAGAACCATAATTCCAACCGAACTGCTGAGTGTCGCAAAATATTGCGTAGCTCCCAAAGTGTTCACGCGTTCTAAAACACCAACAATGTTGCCGGCACTATTGTCACTTGTCGGCATTACATAAGAACTCCAGATGACAGTACCAACAGGGTCTATCTTTAGAATCCATGCAGGATCAGCTGTACTATTTCTACCCCCGATCACAAATCCGCTACTAAGGCCGAACGTTGATTGTGCGACGGCAAAGCATGAGAATTCTTCTTTGGCCCCA
>CAZFCR010000618.1:0-1817 GCA_964517305.1 uncultured Akkermansia sp. | reverse complement strand
ACAGTGTAATAAAAAACAAATAAAAAATCCGGAATCTTCCGGCAATAACCATACACACATGAGCATTTACAACAAGATCATCAAAAAAGACGCAACAGTGGCCGTTATCGGTCTCGGATACGTTGGTTTACCCATTGCTTTGGCTTTCGCTAAAAAAATCAAAGTCATCGGGTTCGACATCAACGCGCAGCGTGTTGAGATGATGAAAAAAGGAATCGACCCCAGCAACGAACTCGATAAAAAGGATTTCGCGAACGCCGACATCACCTTCACGCACAAACTGGAAGACCTGAAAAAGGCCAGTTTTTTTATCATCGCTGTACCAACACCCATCGATGAGCACAACCAGCCGGATCTAAAACCACTGATCGGCGCTTCAACCACTGTGGGTAAGGTGCTGAAAAAAGGAGACTATGTTGTTTACGAATCCACCGTGTATCCTGGCTGTACAGAAGAAGATTGTATCCCGGTTCTGGAAGAACACTCGGGTTTAAAATTTGTAAAAGATTTTAAAGTAGGTTATTCCCCGGAACGCATCAATCCGGGCGACAAAGAACACACCATTACCAAGATCCTGAAAGTAGTGAGCGGCTGCGACAAAGAAAGTCTTGAGAACATCGCGAAGGTTTACGAGATCATTGTTGAACCAGGCACCCACCGCGCTGCCAGCATCAAGGTGGCCGAAGCTGCCAAGATCATTGAAAACACACAGCGCGACGTGAACATTGCGCTCATGAATGAATTGTCGATCATCTTTAACAAGATGGACATTAACACTTATGATGTTTTAGCTGCGGCAGGAACCAAGTGGAACTTCTTAAAGTTCTCACCCGGTCTGGTCGGCGGACATTGTATTGGCGTAGATCCATATTATCTCACGCACAAGGCCGAGGCTTTGGGATACCACGCCCGCGTGATCAACAGCGGCCGTTATGTAAACGACAGCATGGGTTTTTACGTCGCTAAGACCTGCGTAAAAAAGATCATCGCGGCCGGAAAAAATATTTCAAAATCAAAAGTGCTGGTAATGGGTGCCACATTTAAAGAAGATGTGAGCGACATCCGCAACAGCAAAGTGGCCGACATTGTAAAGGAATTAAAATCATTCGGCGTAAAGGTCGACATCGTTGATCCGCATGCTGACACCCACGAACTGAAAGAAGAATACGGCTTTGGTTTAAGTAAACTGGGCAAGGGTTACGATGGTGTGATTGTAGCTGTAAATCACAAGGAATACAAAACACTGGACGAAAAATATTTTAAAACCATCGTCTCTAAAAAAGGTGTACTGGTGGATGTGAAAGGTCTCTACAAAGGAAAAGTAAAAGATCTTTCATACTGGAGCTTATAACGAAAGAAAAAAAGAAAAAGGCGGTCGCACTGATCGCCTTTTTTTATGAGTTTAATTTTTAATGACTTTTTTAGTTGCAACTCCCTGAGCGGAATTCAGCCTGATAAAATAAATTCCGGGTGGCCAGAGATCAGTTTCAATTGAAACTTCAGAACTATTGAATTCCAGGCGTTGCATCACCTGACCGGTCAGATTCACAACTTCAATGGTTTTCAGTACCTCTCCGGCTTTGATGTATAAAATAGTTTCAGCTGGACTCGGATAAATCAGCAGGCCAGGAATTACGTTCTTAAGGTCCTGCGCCGAAGTGATCTGGAAATTAACAGTGTGACAAAGTTCATTGTCCGCTAAAACAGCATCCGCTTCTCCATTTGGCAAGGTTGAATAAAAACAAAAGGTAGCCGGCACCAGGGTGGACGATCCCGGTAAAGCCTTCCAGCTTCATCGTTTCGGTAAAGCCCAGCGC
>CAZFCR010000617.1:0-1835 GCA_964517305.1 uncultured Akkermansia sp. | reverse complement strand
CTACTGGGTTCGAACCAGTGACCCTCTGCTTGTAAGGCAGATGCTCTGAACCAGCTGAGCTAAGCTCCCATTGTCAATCACAGCGCGGGTTTTGAGATCTGCTTTGTGATTGGGTTGGCAAATTTACATGATTAATTTTAATTAATCAAAATAAATTTGAAAAAAATTTATGCTTCAACGCCGTTATCAGGAATCAGCATACCATCCACCAAAATACGACCGCAGTGTTCGCACACAATGATCTTTTTGTTAAGACGAATGTCGAGTTGACGTTGTGGTGGAATTTTATTGTAACAACCTCCGCAGGCATCACGCTCAACCGCTACAACGGCCAGACCGTTACGCGAGTTCATGCGGATGCGTTTGTAAGCGTTGAGTAATCTTTCTTCAATTCCTGCTGAAGCTTTTTCGCTTTCTTTCTGTAATTCTTTTTCTTCTTTTTCAGTCTCGGCGATGATCTCTTCGAGTTCTGATTTTTTTGCTTTCAGATCTTTGCTGCGCTCTTCAAATTCGATGCGGCTTTTTTCAAGCACTTCGCTTTTAATGGTGATGCTCGCTTTGGCCTCCTTCATACGTTTTTCAGCCAGCTGGATCTCGAGGTTCTGAAACTCGATCTCTTTGGTGATGGCATCGTATTCACGGTTATTGCGCACTTTATTTTGCTGCGCTTCGTATTTTTTAATGTTTGCCTGAAAATCCTTGATGTTCTGCTTTTTTTCGTTCAGCTGGTTTTCAAGTTCCGCTACTTCTTCAGTAACGTTGGTTAAACGCGTTTCCAAACCTGCAACGGTATCTTCAAGGTCGCTTACTTCAAGTGGCAACTCTCCGCGGATCGTACGCAAACGGTCGATCTTGCTGTCTACTAATTGCAAATGGTAAAGGCTTTTTAATTTGCCTTCGATGGATGCATCTATTTTTTCTTTGATTTTTGCCATGTGATTCTAAAAGTAATTTATCGGGTTGGTATTTATTTTCGATAAACGGATTGCAAATGTAGGAAAATTTTTCTTAATAATCTCATAAAAAATTTCGGGCGTAAACTGCTCAGACTCAAAGTGCCCGGTATCCACAAGCAACAGTTTTCCATCGGCATCAAAATACTCGTGGTACTTAAAATCTGCAGTGATATAGGCATCCGCCCCCGCCTGGATCGCTTTTTTAAGTAAAAACTGACCACTTCCGCCGCAAACAGCCACTTTTTTGATCAATTTTCCCGTTTTTTGCGTGTGTTTTAACACCGGGGTGCCAAAGGTGCTTTTTACTTTTTTCAGAAATTCTTCTTCCTTTAACGGTACTTCAAATTCTCCCGTCATGCCGCTACCAATGCCCGGATGCCGGTTTTCGAGTGCATAAATGTCGTAGGCCACTTCTTCATAGGGATGAGCAGCTAAGAAGGCGTTGAGAACGGTACGCTCTTTTCCGCTCTCAAAAACAGTTTCAATTTTTATTTCCGCTTCGGTGCTTAACTTACCGGCTTCCCCTAAAAAAGGCCGGGTTTTTTCATTGCCTCTGAAAGTCCCTTTTCCTTCGGTATTAAAACTACAACTGTCGTAATTACCAATTTGCCCGGCTCCGGCGTTAAAAATTGCATCCAGTACCTGCTGGTGGTGACTCGCAGGAACATAGGTGATGAGTTTTTTAAGCGTGCCTTTTTTTGGATCCAGGGTCCTGGTATTTATCAATCCAAGTTTGTTACAGATGGTTTGATTAACGCCGGCTTTTACATTATCGAGGTTGGTGTGGCAGGCATATATCGCGATGTTATTGCGAATGGCGAGGATCACTGTTCTCTCCACGTAAGTGGCACCGGTGAGCCGTTTAAGACCCGAAAAAAC
>CAZFCR010000616.1:0-1838 GCA_964517305.1 uncultured Akkermansia sp. | reverse complement strand
TAAGGTATTTATTTAATTTTTTCAATAACAGTTTATCATCTATGGGTTTTGAAATGTAGTCGTTCATGCCCACGGACTTACATTTTTCAAGGTCCACGGTGGTCACATCTGCGGTAAGCGCAATAATCGGCAGATCGAGTTTCAGTTTGTTCCGGATGTGTTCGGTGGCCGCGAATCCGTTCATTTCAGGCATCTGCAAATCCATCAGCACCAGGTCGAACTTCTCTTTTTCCAGTTTTTCAACGGCGATGCGGCCGTTACCCGCTATGTCGAGCTCAAAACCAAAATCTTCCAGCAGGGTTTTCATCAGCAACTGGTTGAGCGAGACATCTTCCACCACTAAAATCCTGCCATTGCGATTGTGTTCTTCATTTTCCGGGGCGTCTTTTTCCTGGGTGATCTTGTCTTTACTTTTCCTGAAAGTAAGCGTAAAACTGAAAGTTGAACCCTTCCCTACTTCGCTCTCCACCTTGATGGTGCCGCCCTGCGCGATCACCAGTTGTTTCACAATAGCCAGGCCGAGTCCTGTACCGCCATATAAACGCGAGGTATCGCTTGTGGCCTGCTGGAAATTATCAAAAATGCTTTCTTTTCTTTCTTCCGGGATGCCAATGCCGGTATCGCTCACTGAAAATTCGAGTGTGGCCTTATCATGATCGTCGCTGATCATTTTTACACCCACGGTAATTTGTCCTTTGCTTGTAAACTTAATGGCATTGCTCACCCGGTTCAGTACGATCTGATGAAGGCGCACGGGATCGCCAACCAGCACCTCCGGAATATCGTTATCATAATTTTTTACCAGTTCAATGTTTTTTTCCTTGAGTTTGGTTTCGAACAAATGCAGCATGGCATAAAGAGAGGCCGACAACTTGAACGGAATTTTTTCGAAGGTCATCTTACCGGCGTCAACCTTGGCAAGATCAAGAATGTCGTTGATGAGCACGATGAGCGCATCACCCGATATTTTAATGGCGTTGATGTATTCTCTTTGTTTTTCAGAAAGTTCTGTTTTAAGCACCACCTTTGTAAAACCAACAATGGCATTCATCGGCGTTCTGATCTCATGACTCATGTTGGAAAGGAACTGCTGTTTGGCTTTCACAGCTTCTTCGGCCACCTTGGCAGCTTTTTCAGCACTGCGTTTGGCTTCAATGAGTTCGTTCTCAAATTTTTTGCGGGCGGTGATATCACGGGCCACAATCACAATTCCCATCACATTGCCTCTCTCATCGCGGTATACCGAACCATTGAACAACACGTCGGTTGTTTTGCCCTTTTTGTGGCGGATGGTAAGGGGCGAATCTACCACAATGCCTTTTGCAAAGGCTTCCTGGTAAACTTCTTTGGCTTTTTCACGGTCGGTGAAATAATCAAAAAAATCGGTGCCTGTAATCTTTTCTCTGGTGATGCCTGTAATATCGGCCAGGGCCTGGTTCATATCCGTGATCTTACCTTCGGAATTGATGGTAATGAGCGGATCGAGACTGGCTTCAATAAGCGTGCGGGAATACTTCGAGAGCATTTTTTCGCGGGCCACCACCACCACGCCGAGTACCTTTCCTTTATCATCTTTATAAACAGATCCGTTAAAAAGTACATCCGTCAGTTTGCCATCCTTGTGCCGGATCGTGAGCAGGTAATCCATAATGGAACCCTTGGCAAATACTTCCTCGTAAACTTCTTTGGCAGTGTCGGGTTTGGTGAAATAATTAAAAAAGTCGGTCCCTTCAATTTTTTCACGTTTTAATCCGGTGATCCTTTCCATCGCTTCGTTCACATCGGTGATCTTACCTTTAGAATTAATGGTAATGAGCGGATCGAGCGTGGCTTCAATC
>CAZFCR010000615.1:0-1851 GCA_964517305.1 uncultured Akkermansia sp. | reverse complement strand
GTCTTCGGGACATCCTGTATTGCCGCGCCGATAGCCCTTCAGGAAACGATGCGACAGTTGGTGCAAATTGGAACATCATCCAGGCCAATTTAGACCAGGCTACTGAAACAGTCGCCGGTTATGCCCGCATCGCCTTGCAGGGTGAGGTGAACGCCGGTGAGAGTAATTCGACAATGGTTACACCATTGAAGCTGAAGTCTTACCTCGATGATAGGCAGGCTACTGAAACTATTCTCGGTCTGATCGAGCTTGCTACGCAGGCGGAAGTGGATGCCGGTGGCGACGACGCGAGAGCTGTCACACCAGCAAAGCTTCGTGCATTGCTTAATGCACTAATGCGTTACCAGCCAAGTACAGGCGAGAACTCTATTATTCCAAAAGGAGGTATTGAGAACATCGCTAACGCCGAATTTTCCGCTGTACTAACAGGTACGAACAATATCGCTTCCGGATCATTTAGCGTGGCAATGGGTTATCTTGCTCAGGCAGCCTTATTTGGAGAGTTCGCCTTTGCCTCTGGTGGCTTCAAAAACACAGTGGGCAGCGCACAAAATTCGGTTATCCGCATGTTCAATGTGATCCCCTCCGGGGCGCTTTCATATCCGTTGACATTAGACGGTGCCGGTCTTAGTGGAACGAACCGCTGGCGTCCTGCTCTCAATTCAGTTCAGCATTTTACAGCGGAGGTGATGATCGTGCAAAACAGCGGAGCTTCTGGTACTCCAGGTGATTGCTGGATCGGATCATTCGAAGGTGTAGTGAAGAACAGGGGTGGTAACTGCGACTGGGTAGGTGGAGAGCCAACCTTAAAAGAGGTAAGGCAGGATTCTTATTTCTTCCCTTCGATACAGTTCATTCCTAACGGGGATGAGATAACTGTCGCTGTGGATGGAATGGTTGAGCGAAGCCTTCACGCAATGGTTACACTTTCCATTAGTCAAACGAAATTCTCCCTTGCTTAGGCAAGGGGGGATTTCCCCTAACCCTTTAATAATCGAAATATGGAATACGGCAAATTAATAGCAATCCTGTTTGGTGCTACCGGCTTCTGGAGCCTCGTAGAATTTTTACTCAGGTTTTATGCAAATAAGCGCAAGGAATCAGCCGAGCTCCGCAACCTTCAGGCACAAACTGAATCCAGTGTGATCAAGAACTGGATTCAATGGTCTCAAACTCTTGAAAAACGTGTAAAAGAGTTGGAGGCCGTTGCCGAGGAAAACAAAGAGCTGAAAAAGCAGATCGACAGCCAGCGTCTTCGGATCGCTGAGCTGGAGAGTAAAGTAGAAAAAGTAGAAAAAGAAAACGAATCACTTTTATCACAACTCCGTGGATTATCAAACAACTAACAACGGTCACACACCAGGAAAAGGCATGCGCTTATTGCAGGCAATTTTCCTGGTTGCGGTGACCATTCAGGCACTAACTGCCTTGCATGACCGCTTTGCCAAAGGCATAAAGGAGAAGGCAAAAGCTTCGGGTATATGGATATAAAAAAAAAGCATCTTTACTGGGGTACCGGCATTGTTATAGGCGTTTTAGCAATTGGCGGGATCCTGTATTACGTAACGAAGAAACCCGTAAAGCCTGTTACAAAATTTCCCCTTAAACTAACGTCCTGGTTAAAGCCTGTACCTGGAAAAATTTCCAGCAAATTCAGCTACCGGATAGACCCGGTTAAAAAACTACACCAGTTTCACAACGGAATTGATCTACCCGTTCCTGTTAATACACAGGTTAAGAACCCGCAGGATGGAATTGTAGTTGACGTACTAAAAAACAAAGAAGGCGGTAACCAGTATAATGTACCCCTGATTTAAGCTCAGGTTTTTAAAGAGTTTTGGCAAAACCAAA
>CAZFCR010000614.1:0-1852 GCA_964517305.1 uncultured Akkermansia sp. | reverse complement strand
GAAAGATACGTGCATTCAAAAAAGACGTCACTGTTTCAAAATCTTACATTCTTAAAGTTGGAAACGCCGAAATGGTTGGCAAGCTTTACGAGCGACTGGACAAGATGAATGCGCACGACGCATTTGTATCAAGGTATTCGCACACCAGGATCCTCGATCTTCAGAAGGAAAACCGCATCAAAGCCATCAAAGCCTCCCTCGAAAAAGTAAAATACCTGCTCGAAGCAGTTTCACAGCAACCGGGTCCACCGCTACAGATTCTCGAAACTGAAAATTATGTGCAGGATGGTCCGCAACCTGTTTACCGCGCTTATAAAAACGCGCTGCAGTCTTACGATTCTGAGGCTGGGGGAGAAGATCAGGCCATTTCATTTAAAAAGATCAAAATCAGATCCGGTTTTATAGTTAAGTACGAGATCTTAAACAACAAATAAATTGGCAGCATTCACCATTATCAGCGAAGAAAGATCAGTACGGTCATCCACGCAGCAGCTCTATACTTTTCTTGAAGATTTTAAGAACTTCGGTTCGATCCTTCCGCCCGACAAAGTGCAGGATTTTAAATATTCGGAGAACGAATGTTCATTTGTGATCAAAGGCATAACACCCATGACCGTAAAAATGCAGGAAAAAGTACCCGGAAAATATATTCTTTATTCGAGTGAAGGCATGGGTAAATTCAGCTTCAGTTTAAAAGCGGTGTTTAACGAATCAGCCGGTGAAAAAGACAGCTGCCGGGTTGAACTGAACGGCGATCTGAATCCATTTATCAAAGCGATGGCGGAGAAACCGCTTGCCGCACTGGTGAACACCATGGCCCAGAGGCTTTCCGAACTGGAACCTGAATGATTTCCGGGCACAAAAATTTGATGTATCCTAAAAACAAAAATTATGAAAATTAATGCCGCTATTCAGTTGTTGCCCCTGGGCGCCAGCGATAAAAAATACCAGATCATTGACGAGGCCATAGAACTGATCCAGAAAAGCGGGCTCAGTTACAAAGTGTGCCCTTTTGAAACGGTGGTGGAAGGAAACAGCGCGGAGGTGTATAAACTGATTCAGCAGATCCAGGAAAGTACGCTGCGTCAGGGTTGTGAAGAGTTACTCCTTAACATCAAGATCCACGCAGCCAATAAAGATCTTTTTTTCAGTGATAAAACAAAAAAATACGATTCTGGCCGCGCTATTTTTGATCCGGGCGCCAGAGTCCCGGAAATGGACAGGCTTTAATAACCGGCCTTTGCTGCATCATAACTGTTAAAGGTGCCAATGGCTTTTGCAATCAGTTTGTTTTCACGGCTGCTGCAGGTTACTTCGCATTCGCTGATCACAATTCTTTTTCCCATCTGAATTACCTTGCCTGTTGCTCGCAATTGGTCTCCTGAAAACGCGGGAGAAAGAAAGTTGAGTTTGTATTCAAGGGTGCTTACCACTTTATTTTGCGCATGAACAGCTGAAAGCGCAGCAACGCCCAGCGCGGCGTCCACCAGTGCTGCTATCACGCCGCCGTGCGCTGCCACTGGGGTTGCCAGGTGTTGCGTGCCTATCTGCAGCCTGTATTCCACTTCGCCATCAGCAATGATTTTAAAATCCATGCCGATCAGTTTTCCGGTTTCTGCGATCAACTCGCAGGCGAGATGTGCTTCACGTTGGGTGAGGCCAGCAGGAACGGGCGTTCCCACACCTGGGGCGTGCTGCGGGTCGAGGGCATCGAGGTCGAGCGAAAGCCAAATGCCATCCACGTCACGGCTGACATGCTCGATGGCTTTTTCCACCATCGCGACCATGCCGTAGCGGTCGATCTGTTCCATGCCGAGAACCATTGCGCCTGCGTTTTGCAAATTGATCTTCT
>CAZFCR010000613.1:0-1870 GCA_964517305.1 uncultured Akkermansia sp. | reverse complement strand
AAAGCTCGCCGTCTCAGACTAAATGCTCAAGATGTACTTGACCGGAGGGATACATTACATCGATATTTTCACGTTCCATGTTTATAGTTTTGGAAACACTTCCTGGACAAAATCAGATGTGGTTACTGAGCCTTTTACTGGCGTTAATAGCTGGAATCAAAAATTGACTCAGATTCAGAACTGGCTCGCTTCAATCCCTGGCGGACATGGGGATTCATACGGAAAATTAGCGGTCACAGAGTTTAATATCACCTATAAAAATGATCCAAACGGTGATGATCTACAAAATTCAACTATAGACAACCCGGTTGACGGGATTGCGTGTAATTCATTTATTGCCGGTCAATATTTTGCTGAAATGTTGGCGGTCGGTCACTTTCATCAACAATGGTGGTACAATTTTGTAATGATGTTGGCATTTTCAGTAGAGGAGAGCGCCAATCAGGATTTTTGGGACTTGGGATTATTAGATCAGACCTCTTCAACCACTCCGTTTTCAGCACCTTATTCCCGCAGGTCTACCTTTCAGCATTACAGGTTTATGGCCCGTGAATTCCAGTTAGGCCGTGTACAGTTCTTAAACAATGCGCCCAATTATGGCGATTTTAAAGCTTTCGCCATTCGATCCTGCACAGGGTCTGCTATCGTGGTGATGAACCAAAACCCACAAGGGACTAACCCGCTCTCCTACTATTTTAATTTTGATAATTCATTATCTACGCCCCCTAATTTTGACATTACGGGTTTGATTGACACGGAATGGAAAGACCGTTTTGTGACCAGCGATATTGCCTTTATGCCAAATGCTCTAGGTAGCATTGATCCTATGGAAACCCACGTAATTGTATTGGATGCCTGCGGCAACATTATCCGCAGATATGAATACAATGAAGTGATGAACCAGGCCGCTTACTCAGATCCCATTGAAAATAGCTATCAGACAGTGTGTTCGTGTAGTCTTACCACTACGAGAGGTGAATGGTATGACCGGGGTGATTCTCCATACCGTATCGCCGATCCAAGTACCGGCGTTGAAGAAAATACTGCTTTCACGCAACTCAAAGCTTACCCAAACCCTTCTAATGGAAAAACAACATTTGCGGGTTCTTTTGCAAATGGATCAAAGGGCGACATTACCATCTATTCTATTTCCGGAGTGCTGGTAAAAACTATTGAAGTTTCCGGTCCGCAGTTCAAACAGGAAGTTGATCTTGAGGATCTGAAGTCAGGCATCTATTTTTATACACTTAGAGGAGAATCGGGTGAAATCACAACGTCTAAATTGGCAATTTTAAAGTAATTGGAATGATGAGAACTTACTTAAAATATGTTTTCTTTTTACTTGGTTGCGTTTGCAGCAGCTTCAATAAAGCGCAAATACCCAGCCTTGATTGGGCAAAAGTATTTTCTGGATATGGCAGTGTGTCGAGAATACATGATATCGAATCAACTATTACCGGAAAAATACTTGTTTTGGGGTTTTACGGCGACACAATAGATTTTGATCCGGGGGTTGGCAACCAAAAATTATTTTCGAAGTTCGGATCGAACTTTTTACTACAACTCACGCCCTCAGGTGGTTTCAGCTGGGTTACGCAATTCAATACTAATATAGGGGCTGTTTTTAGTCCTAAAGAATTAGCCGTAGATAACCAGGGTAATATTTTTATCGCAGGTAATTTCCGGAATGGTTGGGTTGATTTTGATCCTTCCCCGGCTACCTTTACATTAAATAGTTCGGCTTTTTACAGCGAAGGGTTTTTATTAAAACTTGATCCTCAGGGCAATTTTGTTTGGGTGAAGCAGTTTAATGGGGACATAGAGATCAATGACCTGCAGGAAGATGCGTTTCAGAATATTTACCTTGCAG
>CAZFCR010000612.1:0-1876 GCA_964517305.1 uncultured Akkermansia sp. | reverse complement strand
TAGCATCCGTCGGTAATTCGAAAAGCCGGCCGAACGCCAAGCCGCAAAACGTTAGGGGTAATAGGGCCTCACCGAATCAGGACCTTTTTCGTCACCCTCGAATTCGCTGACTCAAATACGACCATGTACAAACCGGCGGACATTTCAGGCAAGATAATTTCATTCGATTGAATTTGGTATTCTATTTTTTGACCACTAGGGGAAATGAGAAAAACTTTTGCATCAGCTGAGAGATTCTCAGAAAACCGGAGTCGACCTTCAGAAGGATTTGGCCAAACTTTGATCGATGCATCGGAAATACCATTTTCTTTAAATCCAACGTGAAAAGACTGACCAAGTTTCGCAATGAATACTTTATGATCACCAACTCCAGTGGAGATAGTGTGCGATCCAAATGAAACTGGTCCGATAAATATTCCAACAAGGTACGCATCTCCGGACTGACCTTTCAAAAGCCGACACGATCCGATTCCACCCGTAACGGTGTCTATTAGAACTGCCTGGGAATCTACGACTCCAAACAGTTCATTACGTTGGACATAATCTTTAACTGTGGTGTCTAACACCTCATATCTCCGGTGGAAATAGAATCGGTCATCACTGACTCCCAAACTATATTTATTGCCCCATGGTCGAAGATCTGTCCCGATTTTGTTTCCATTTGAATCAAACAAATCAAGTTGTGAGCTGTATCCATAACCGGGCTGACCATGGTGGTTAAATTGTGCCAACGAATTAGTAGTAAACCCCGTGTATTCATACCACTGGGAGAAGTAATCCTGAGCGTAATGGACCTTTTGCCATGCAATATTCACATTGCTGTCTAATTTTATCGTGAAGCTTTTAAAATTATCATTATAGGTGTTAGGGGGTACATTTATCGAAGTTCCGCGAAATGAGTAAAAATCCTTTCCCATACCCACCGCGGTAATAAGAATTTCGTCATTGTAGTTTACATGAACAGATGAAAAAGACATCCAGCGATCCTGATCAATGTTCTCACTCGTACTATCCTTGAAAACATATTGCAAATCCAGATTACGAGAGAAGCGCGCCAAAAAGGAATTTCCAGTATTGTTACAAATTAACTCTTCATCGTGTATTTGGGCCGTGTCGCAGACAGCGCCGACTACAAATATTCTATTGTTCTTATCACAGGTAAGTGCCGTAAGACGATCTCCAAGTTTGCCTCCAAAAACACGGACATTCGTAACCTGCAGAGTATTGTCAATTTCAATCAAAATCCCATCTTCCTTTCCACGACTAACTACGACAAATTGCTCTAAATTCAAGGTGTCTGAGAAGTAACCGCAAATAAACAATTTGTTGTCAGGACGAATTTCGAAACCTGTGACATTTAAATTTGCTGGCAATTCCGTTTGCTTGATCTGATTTGCTTCCTCGTCAAGTTTATATATTGCGAAAGGACCAGGATAACTTGGCCAGTTCCCGTTTGACAGAATGTAGAAGTTGCCCTCACTATCCATTCTCGCATCTATCCAAGTATGTTTTTTCGGCAATACTTTGGCCCATGCCCATTGGGCAAAGACAGGAGTAGACGTCAAAGCGAGTATTAAGGTTAGGACAAGATTTTTCATTGACAAATCCGAGCAAATCCCATGCCATGCCCTACTACCCCTAACCGCGTGCAGCCGCCAGCCGGACAAGATTTCGTAAGCGCCGCCTGTTTAAATTATGGTGCCCCTCCGGGGCGGGCTGACATAGTGGCGGCGGCGCACATCGTCCTTTAACGGTGGACGAAAACTCGTATCTTTAACATTCCGCCTGGTTTTTCGGACGGACCGGCGGCTGCACGCAAACCGTTATGCGGCAGCAATCCGGACCCGCTACTCAAGGACAACCTGACGCGCGAACG
>CAZFCR010000611.1:0-1897 GCA_964517305.1 uncultured Akkermansia sp. | reverse complement strand
TTGTTAGAAAAAACAGTTCATCTATTTTTAGACCATTTACGAAATCAGGTGAGTGAGTGGAAACAAATACTTGACCGCCTCTCTCAGAATATTCTCGGATTTCTTCGCAGAGATTCAATAAAAGATCAGGATGTAGAAAATTCTCGGGTTCTTCAATACATAGCAAAGGATGAGGCTCTGGATCATGAAGCAAAACCATATAAGCAAACATTTTAATTGTTCCATCTGACACGTAGCGTGCGACGAAAGGGTCTTTAAAGTTAGAGTCTTGAAATCGTAAAACAATTCGACCGTCTTCCGTTTCCTTCGCCTCGACCTTATTGATACCTGGAATTCTCTTGGGTAATTTCTCTAATATTTTATTGAATATCGGACGATGCGAGTCATAAATGAATTTTGTGACTTGTGCGAGGTTGTCCCCTCTGACAGACAAGTGATTGGCAATTCCGGTGTCGGAAATGTTTCGGCCACTTTCGATAGTAAAATTTGACACATACCATTTTTCTAAAAGGCTCCGAAAACTACTAAGTACCTTAAATTGCTCAAACTGTCCTAAACCTTTAATTGCAAGAATGTCAGGACTGGTTACTTTTTGCTCAACTCTTTTTTCTTCTACAGCCCTTTTTCCATAGTCTTCTTCATTCGTAATTGCATATCCTTTTCCTTTACTGAAATCTAAAAAGTGCCACGGTTTACCTGTACGTTGCCCCCTTCGATACTTTAAGATTTCTCTATTTATAAATGCTTTTCCGTTACTGTCAAATCCAATGTCAAGTGAATACGTCACTCGTGGCGCGTGTATGTTACTTTCTTGAGGATTGCGAAATTTTATTTCGAACTTTATAAGATCCTTGTTTACATCACATCCTCTAGTAATGACCTCATGAAACCCACCCCGGCGATTTAGCGCAATTGTCACGTTGTTTTGTAGCGCATCACTCAAAAAGCCAAAAACATCAAAAAATGTAGATTTACCGGAACCATTTGCTCCAAGTAATACCATCATTCTTGGTATGTCCTGGACTGTAGCGTCTTTAAAAACTTTAAAATTTTGAACTCTGATACTCTCTATCTTCATCCGTATAATTTAAATACAAGGCTAAATTAAGACAAAAAACTAACTAAATCTAACTACTGTCTTAGCTAATAATTTCAATTAGCCACGCCGAAGCCTATTATTTAATGGATAAATTTAAGAGGAAAGGATATAAATTCAAGGGGCGCTTTAGTCTGTTTGTTTTATGAAATCATATCCCGCTATTTCTCACATTCTTTTTTCAACAACTCAAGCCAGGTGCGCATCCCTGTTTTCAGGTTTTTGTTGAACGATTTTTTTAATAGCCTGGCCAACAGCCCTTCCATACTTTCCTCCACTTGAACAATTGTTTTTCCTTCTTTTTCAGTCAATGTCCAGTTATGGATAGCAAAGAGACCAAAGGTTCTGCCTGTCCAGCCAAAATTTTTTGGAAATTCTGCCGTGTGTATGGTGGAGTGGATCTTTGCGCCGCCCGTCTTCCAGTCGAAGGTGCTGAGGGCTTGCAGTTCGCCGTTTAATCTGGCCTTGCTGATGTCGCTTTGCCAGGCAGGCCAGTTGTTGATGTGCGTTAAAACCTGCCATACGTTTGTAATATTGGCGTTGATGGAGATTGTGTCGCCGCACCTTACGGGCGCCTGTTGATTGATGTTTTTCATGGCTGAATTGTTTTGCGCCGGTAATTCCATCGTAAGCAGGATCAGCGCGGAAATTAAAATTGAATTTGTCATTGGTATTTGATAACAATGCAAAGTTCCGCACAAAGCCGGCTCGTTCTCTTGATTAATATCAAGAAATGCGGCCTGTTGATTTTTTTCGTATTCTGCTCAGGGTTTCGGGACTCATGCCCAGCATGGATGCCAG
>CAZFCR010000610.1:0-1917 GCA_964517305.1 uncultured Akkermansia sp. | reverse complement strand
CTGCCTGGGTCTTCAGCAGAATTAAACGGCGACGAACATCTGGTAACAGCGTTGCTCAGTCTTGGAGACGTAAAACGACTGGCGCTTATGGTGGAGAGTAAGCAGGTAGATGTGAAAAAAACATCCGCCCTTTTTAATGCCAAAATAAAAAAGGTGATGAACAAATTTGAACTGTCGGTACCGGTGGATGTAAAAACTTTACTTGTGGTGAACATAGGAAAAAAAGAAGATCCCGCAGTCATCATTACCTGTTCAGGAAAAAAGGCAGAAGTATCAATCGGCGAAAGTGCAGTAAAGTATAACAACGTGTCGTTTGATGCTAAAATTGTAGTGCTCGATAGCACCGGACAACGGGGCAGCATGGAAAATGCGCGTGTGGATCTTACCAACGTCAGCGGATCGGTATACGAGATGCCTTTTAACGCCAACATCAGCATTCACGACTTCAGCAATCCTTTTGTACGGATTAAAGGAAAAATGTTTATCGATGCGGAAAAGGCCGCACTCGGGCTTAAAAACGAATTTATCCTCAAAGGTCACGCTCTTGCATACCTTCGGTATTCGGGTCTTATTGAACAGATGAACCGCGGTGAGTTCTTAGGCAAAGGCATGAAACTGAATGCCGAGATCCAGATGAAGAATTTGAGTTACCGCGAGCGCACAAGGCCATACGTGTACATCATTAATGGTAAAGCCAATGTGAACAACCGGGATCTTAAGTTTGAGAAGTTGCGTGTAAATACTGATGTGTGTGACGCCACGGTGAAAGGCAATGTTGAAGGTTTTGTGGATTATGTGCTGGGACGGACCCGCGGCTTCAAGGCCAATATAGATGCCTACACCGACAGCCTTAATATCAATCCGGTTCTGGCGAAAATGACAACCACCACTTCCTCTGCGTCTCCGGCGGGAAACAGTACTTCAAACCAGATCAAAGATGAAAAGCCGGCGGAGGCCGACACCAGTAAACGTCAGAACTTTGATAAAGAAGCTTATAGTTCTTTTGAGTTTGATGTAAAATTGTTCGCTGAGAAAATGTTTATCAGGAAAGTGGAAGCCGATGACGCAAAGATGATCCTGCATTATAAAAATGAACACCTGGATATCCGGTCGTTGCGCGTAAGAACCTGCGGCGGTAAGATTGTGGCGAAGGGCGGCATTAAAGATTTTAATAAGATCAATGCCACTGTAAATGTAGAAGACGTAGATGTAACCCGCATGTTCAGGCAGTTTGAGGATTTTGGACAGAAAGCTGTGCAGAGCCACCATCTCAGTGGGAAGTTGTCGATGCAGGCCAGTTTTAAGACTTTGCTCGATGACAAAATGGAAGTAGCAGGGGAAACCATGTTCGGAGAAGTTCAGCTTAAGTTGACAGAAGGACATTTACTGAATTTTGAGCCCATTCAAAAACTGTCTAATTTTTTGCTTAAGAATCGTGATTTTAATGATGTGAGTTTTTCTGAGCTGAACGAAACGTTTACACTGCGCGGGTATGAAATGCAGATTGATGAGCTGGAGATCGCGTCAAATATTTTAAATCTTTACGTAGTAAATGGTTTCTACAATTTTAAAGGCGAATCAAATATTAATGTATTGGTGCCCTGGAGCAACCTGCGTAAGCGCGATAAAAATCACATTCCAAAAAGGAGTGGTATACAGGCGGCGGATGCCAAAGGCGTGAAGGTTAATTTTTCAGGTTATTCGAACAACCTGAAGATCAGCCTTGGTCACAAGGATCCGCCACAATTAAAACCTTCTATTTAAAAGATCCGTTAAGCGGTTTTGAACTGGTGCCGTTGGGCCGGTTGATCCTGATCAGTTCCGCGACGGTGGGCGCTATCTGGGTGATAGTGGTGTAGTCCAGGGTTTCTCCCTGTCTGATGCCATTACCAAAGAATATCAATGGTACATGCGTAT
>CAZFCR010000609.1:0-1923 GCA_964517305.1 uncultured Akkermansia sp. | reverse complement strand
CGTGCGGCGCCGGCCCGGACCTGCGGTGGTCTGTCGTCCGGCTCGAGCGAAGGTTCGGTAACATAAAACTCACGCACGGCGCCGGATTGTTTTTGCTTCAGACTGTCCATTTTGATCCTGATCTGATCGTAGGCAGTGTAAATGTCCTGATAGGGTCCGTAATAATTAAACAACACCATCTTCGATGCTTCGAGAACTATAATCTTGGAGTGTTCGGGCGTTTTTTCCGGAAGTTCTTTTATCAGAACCAGGCATTCAAACTTAAAATTTTCCGGGTCATTGTTGTAACTGATTTGCACGGGCGGTCCATCGGTAATTGCCCCCACGGCCTCCATGTCTTTCGCAAGCAGCGTGTAGTTTTGTTTTACCTTATCAGAAACATCTTTCATAGCAGCAGAATCCATGATACTGATGCTCAGCATTTCCGGCACATCAAAAATTCCTGCAAAACCAGGCGTTGAAGGATAACGACTCAGATCGTTGTTGTAATTGATCTTTTTGTTGCTGCCCTGTGAATCATGCTCTGCTTTCTGAACAGACGACTGATCACTGTTGCAGGCTGTCTGCAACATAAGTAACACCACAAGGGAACCAAATACAACTGTACGTTTCATGTGATTAGTTTGTTTTTCCGGGATAAGCCTTTAAGCCTTGTTCCAGACAAGTCATCGCATGCTGAAGATCTTCCTTATTCAGTACATACGCAATGCGTACTTCGTTTGAACCGGCACCCGGCGTGGACTAAAATCCTGTAGCAGGAGCCAGCATCACTGTCTTTTTATCGTACTCAAATTCTTCAAGCAGCCACTGGCAGAATTTATCAGCGTTGTCGATCGGTAGCCTGGCAATGCAATAAAATGCGCCGCTTGGTTTAGGACAAAAAACACCGTTCATTTTATTGAGTGATTCAATTACAAAATCACGGCGGCTCACATACTCTTTTTTTACACCATCGAAATAAGATTTAGGTGTATCAAGTGCCGCCTCAGCTCCTATTTGTCCGTAGCTTGGCGGACTCAGACGTGCCTGCGCAAATTTAAGTGCCGCAGACATGATTTCTTTATTCTTGCTGATCATAGCGCCGATACGCGCGCCGCAGGCGCTGTAACGTTTGCTGATTGAATCGAGGAGAATGACATTGTTTTCAATCCCGCTCAAATGCATCACACTTACATAATCTTTGCCGTCGTAACAAAACTCACGGTACACTTCATCGCTCAGCAGAAAAAGATCATATTTTTTAACCAGGTCGCGCAAAGCTTCCAGCTCTTCACGTGTGTAAAGGTATCCGGTTGGATTACCCGGATTACAGATCATGATGCCCTTTGTTTTAGGCGTAATGGCTTTTTCAAACTCTGCAATGGAAGGCAGAGCGAAACCACTTTCAATAAAACTGCGCACAGGTTTTACCACAACATCCGCGGCCCTGCTGAAGCCATTGTAATTGGCATAGAACGGCTCGGGAATGATGATCTCATCACCCGGATTAAAACAGGTGAGCATGGCGATCTCAATCGCTTCACTTCCCCCGCAGGTGATCAGCACATCATTGTGATCAATGTCGATGTTATATTCTTTGTAATAATTACAGAGTTTTTTTCGGTAGCTTTCGTTACCCGCGCTGTGACTGTAGTCAACGATCTTCATTTTTGAATTGCTGATTGCATCAAGAAATGACGCAGGCGTTTCAATATCAGGTTGCCCGATGTTCAGGTGATAAATTTTAACGCCTCTTTTTTTGGCGGCCTCGGCAAAAGGCACAAGTTTACGGATCGGAGAGGCCGGCATGGCAACCGCTTTCTGTGAAATAACTGGCATACAGTGTGGAAATACTTGTTATTAAAATAGCTTACAAATATACGAAATGGAAGAGGCTGTCTCAAAAGTGAGGCGGCCTTTTTTTATAACTAATGTTTTTATTAA
>CAZFCR010000608.1:0-1926 GCA_964517305.1 uncultured Akkermansia sp. | reverse complement strand
GTCGCTTATGTACACGGCAGCATCGTGAGAGAGGAGTTTTATTTTTTTACCGAGATCAAAAACGGTGCTTCCCTGTTTGGCGCTGACGCTTGTTGGCGTAAAAATATGGTAGGTATAATGTATGCCTGTTTTAACCTGGTGTTTTGAGTCAGGAAAATAACTCAGGTCATATTTAAGTGTATAATCGCTGATGCCTGACTGGATCACCAGTTGAAAATCGTCCTGGTTAGCGCCAAAACTGAAATCGTAATTGGTGTAAACCGCGCTGAGGTTTGAAAAAAGTTTTGAATTGTAAACATGGTTCCAGCGCAGGCAGGCCGAGGCATTGCCCCAGGGGATCTCTGTTTCGAATCCGCCTTCCACATCGGAGTAAATAAATTTGTCACGGCCGTAATAACCACTCAGGAAAAGCCGGTCTTTATCTCCCAGCGTATAATTAATTTTGCCATTAAGATCGTAAAAGAAATAAGAGGTGCCTTTAAAATCGGACCTGTCTATCACCGGTTTTGCCAGAACGTCGATGTAAGTTCGCCGGCCACTGATGATGAATGAACTTTTGTTTTTGATGATCGGTCCCTGAATTGTCAGGCGTGAGGCAATGACACCAATACCGCCATCAACCTCAAAGGTCTGGTTGTTCCCGTCCTTCATGCTGATGTCGAGCACAGAAGAGAGTCGTCCGCCATATTGCGCGGGCATGTTGCCTTTGTGCAAGGTTACATTTTTGATGGCATCGCCGTTAAATACCGAGAAAAAACCGAGCAGGTGAGAAGCGTTGTATATGGGCGCTTCATCTAAAAGAATAAGATTCTGATCAGGACCGCCTCCGCGAACGTAGAAACCGGTATTGCCATCCCCCGCATTTTTAATTCCCGGCAACAGCTGAATGGTTTTGAGGATATCCACTTCGCCCATAAAGGCGGGGATCTTTTTAATTTCAGCCATATCCAGTTGCACCACACCCATTTGAGTGCTCTGAACGTTTTCGTTATTTCCTTTGGCGCTGATTTCTACTTCATCCAGATTGGTTTCCGACAAAGCAAGCGAAATGTTGATGCTGAGGTTTTTGTTAAACACAATGGTCTGTTTAACTGTGTTATAGCCCAGATAACTGAAAGCCACAGTGTAGCTGCCGGCTGGGGCGGTTAATGAATAAAACCCATAGGCATTGCTGGAGGTGTTTTTGTTGGTGCCTTCGAGCCAGATGGTAGCGCCGGCAATGGTTTCACCGTTCCCTGCATCTTTAATGGTGCCGCTGATGGAGAAGTTTTGTGAATCCAGCGTAGCAGAAGCCAGTGCCAGAAACAGAATATAGAACAGTTTTTTCAGAACCTTAAATTTATGGAATTGTAGGGCTCTGTTGGCAGATTTAAAAAACTTTTAGCACAGTTTAATGCTGTACGAGGAGTTTTTTAGTGAGAGCCGGTTGGCCAGGTACATAGATGGTTACAAAATAAACACCGTTGCTCAGGCTGGCTGTATTCAGTGTTGTGTTAGTAAGGCTCACATTGTTCAGTTGTTTGCCGGCCACTACTTTTCCATTTACATCAAAAACAGAATAACTCACATCGCTGCTTTGTGGCAGGTCAAATTTTAAATACACGAGGTCTGATGCAGGGTTCGGATAGATTTCAATGGCGCGATCAGGTAAAAGTTCGTTAAGGGCTACGGGGTTTGGCAGCGGAGGAGGAGCCGGTAAATTGCCTACATAAAACTGCGTAATAGAGTTACAGCCAATATCGCCGGGAAACATGGTAATGGTGCCAGAACTGCCCAGATTATCAAAACGAAGCGAACCGTTGCCCGGGTTGGGATTGTAGTTCTGGTAAAGCCACCAGCTGAAGCCGTCACAACCTTCATCTTCAATAACAAATTTATAACAACCGGGCTGCAGATTCACCGTATTTTGGTACACCGTGTTTGGCG
>CAZFCR010000607.1:0-1946 GCA_964517305.1 uncultured Akkermansia sp. | reverse complement strand
CAAGGTAAGATCCTTCGTAACCCTTTTTAAAGGGGCCCTCAAGGGCCACATCTGCCCCCAACAGACCCAGTTGCATGGTATATTCCCGTTTCTGATCGTTTCCTCTTCTGAGTTTCAGGTCAAATACACCCGACAGCGCGTTGCCATATTCGGCTGCAAACGCACCGGTCGAAAAATCTGAGTTGTTCAGCAACTGTGCGCTGAGTATGGAGATGCCACCGCCTGAAGTACCAACATTGGCGTAGTGGTTGGGGTTAGGAATTTCAACGCCTTCCATGCGCCACAACAACCCGTTGGGAGAATTACCCCTGATTGAAATATGGTTATTGCCATCGTTACCGCCCACCACACCGGCGAATGAGGTGGCCATGCGTGCAGGATCATTTACAGCCGCGGCAAATTTCTGGGTTTCTTCTACTGAGAAAGCGCGCGTGCTCACGGTAGACATCTCATTGAGCGCTTTGTTTTTGTCCTGTTTGGCACTCACCTCGATCTCCTCCATCTGGCGGGCGTCTTCTTCAAGTCCAATGGTAAGCACCAGTTCTTTACCGGTATTAACCGTGAGATTTTGCATCACCACTTCTTTGTACCCCATGTAAGTGACGCGCAGCCCCTGTTTACCAACAGGCACCTGGTTTAAACGAAAATTGCCTTTTTCATCACTCAATACCGCTGTTGGCGCAGCGGCATTCATTAACTGTATAACCGCACCCGGAACCGGTGTCTGGGAAACCTTGTCAACCACCGTTCCGCGAATGGTTTGAAACAGTTGTTGTGCCTGTACATGAAACAGGGTGCCAAGAAAAAACAGGAGGACGGATAATTTTTTATTGTTGATCATAAATCTTTTTTTTGGGCATGGCGATGCCATGGCGTGTTGAACGTTATTTAAATTTCTGGTATTAAAAAATGTTTAGATGCGGCGCAATTTGCCGGAGCCGCTGATGTTGACGTCTATAGCAGGACTGCCTTTGTAACGCACATCACCGCTGCCCGAGATGGTGACATTGAGTGTTTCGGTGGCGTGCAAGCGGATGTTACCCGAACCACTCACTTTGGCAGTGCATCCAACAGATTCAATGTGTTCTGCATTGATATTGCCCGAACCACTTACAACAAAATGAGCCGTGTTTACCTTTCCGCCCAGCACGTCCGTATTGCCAGAGCCGCTGATGGTTACATCGAGACCGGAAGCAACAAGTGAAGGAAGGGAAATGTTACCGGAGCCACTGACGCGCAGGTTCATGCTTCCGGTGTTAATGCCTTTGCTGGATCTGATATTACCACTGCCGCTTACCTTCATCCCGTTCATTTGTGGCGAATGGATGACCAGTTTAACACTGCGGTGTTCCCAGATGTTTTTCCGGAAATAGATTTTTAACTCAGACCCTTCCACCTCGGTAACAAGCAGATCCAAAATATTTTCCTGGCCTGTTACTTCTACTTTATAAACACTGTCCTGCGTGTAGGTCACATCCGGTGAACCTGAAAGAGAAATAGCAGAGAATCCTTTAATGTTGCGCGTTTCGGTGATCGACTCCCCTTTGCCCCTGATGCCCCAGAATTCGCGTTTATGACAGCTTTGTGTGAGAACTCCGATGAATGTTACAAAAATGATCAGTTTAATTGTTTTCATTGTCTTTTACTTTTGAATGTTTTTGTTTTTATACTTCTTAGACAACCGGATTATTTTATCCCCCTACTCTTTAAAATTATTTTTTTTGGTGGTGTTTTTCCGGTTGTATAAGAAGGACAATCCGCAAAGCGTACACCCCTATCTGTTTTAAAAAAAACGTATCGAAACTTTTGCGCCCACCCAGCCCTTTAAATTATATCCCTCACCCACGGCATTATCGAAGATGGTATAAGGGGCAATGTGCTTATAAGTATGATTGTATTCTCCGGGCAGCATGTCGCTGAAATACAGGTTTACCGTGGGTCCTGCC
>CAZFCR010000606.1:0-1962 GCA_964517305.1 uncultured Akkermansia sp. | reverse complement strand
TTTGGCGGACAATGTTATTTTGTATATAATATTAAAGGCTGTTCTGCGCAGAACAACGCGGGGGGCCAGGGTGGCTTAGCCATTTCCTCCAACGGTTCACGGGTTTTTATGGGCGGCGGCGGCGGCGGCGGACATTTCAGTTACTTGTCGGGATCGAGTGGCGCCAATGGTGGCGGTGTGATCCTGATTAAATGTGATACGATTCTGATCAACGGCGCCTGCACACCGGTATCAATTACCGCTAACGGCAACACAGCGTTGGATGCTTTTGACGGATGCGGCGGTGGCGGGGCTGGCGGATCCGTTGTGCTGGCTGTAAAGGCCATCAGGGCCGTGGGGGCATGCCCGCTTTCTATTGCTGCCAGTGGCGGCAATGGCGGTAACGGTAAAAACGATGTGCATGGTAGCGGCGGCGGTGGCGGACAGGGTGCCGTTTATGTAAGCGCCCCGAAACCCGTTTCGAATGTAGAAGCGTTTACAAATATTGGCCTGGGTGGTAAACCCAGCAACACACCAGGCTCGCCTCAGGCTGGTGATGGCGGAGGGATTAATGGTTCGGGCGTTTTCTGGGGTGCTGCCATCCAGGCGCTGCCGGTAGAACTCACTCATTTCAGTGCGACGCAAGATCTTTCAGGCGCGGTAGAACTTTTCTGGACCACTGCTACGGAAAAAAACTCTGAAAATTTTGAAGTCTTTTATATGGCCGAGGGAGGTGACTGGGAGTTGCTCGGAGAAGTAAAAGCAGCAGGCAACAGCCGCAGCGAAAGGCAGTATCATTTTAACCATCCATCACCGGCAAAAGGTGTTGTGAATTATTATCGGCTGAAGCAGAACGATAGCGATGGCAGATCAGCGTACAGCGACATCGTTTATTTGTTTTCTGAACGCGATCAGCTGAAGGTGGATGTTTATCCGAATCCGGTAAAAAACATACTTACCCTTCATTCAGAACAGGATCTTTTTCCAGAAGTTTTTGCAGTGATCGATGCCTTCGGTAACCCTGTAAACGTGCCACGGAGCAACGATGGCAACAACATCCGTTTTAATTTTTCTGAAGTTCCCGCGGGGATTTACATCATCCGGTCAGAGCGCATTGCCTTGAAGGTGATGGTGGAGTAGAAGGCTGTGTTTTTTAAGTTGGTGTTTTCTGAAGCCGTTTTCGTGTTCAAATAGATCGTCCTGGAATAACGGTATCTTCCGGGAGAACCACTTTCCTTAACTGTTTCCCTGTCTCAACTTATAGTGTGTTGCCTTTGCAGATGATGAAGATTTCGGAATTTAATTCTATTAAACCGGTACAAAATTTCGAAGCATCATTGTGAACAAGGGCGACGGCAGGGCGTTAAGTTCTTTAGATTATTAATAAACCAATAGCGGCACCTAAATACATAACGGGACAAAATAAAATTTAATATTTAGAAACAGTTTTTCTTTTTATTTTATCCTTTCGCAAACACCTTTTACTATTGATTTTAGTTCATCAAAAGACGGAGGTTTGTTATGAAATCCCGTTGCTCCTAAAGCAAGCGATTTCCGTAAATCTTCCGGGTTTCTGCTGGTAGAAAGAATGTACACGGGGTGTTGTTCCAATAAACCTAATTTGCGCATTTCCGCAAGTGCGGTTAGTCCGTCCATTAGCGGCATATTTATATCCAAAAAAATAACATCCGTTTTAATACCTCCTTGATGCGCTTCCCTCCCCAGTAATAAATCAAGGAGCTGTAACCCGTTGTATACACAGTTTATGTTAGATGAGACACACGCTTCTCTAATAGCACTTTTTATTAAAAACTGATCATCGAGATCATCGTCAGCAATTACAATATTTATCTTTCTTATCTGACCCATTTTAGAAGATCAAAATTAATACAAATTTCGATTCTTCAAAAGACAATATTGTCATATTCTAAATCACTGTTGTCCGGGGAAAGCATAAATTGATCATTTAACGGCTGAGAGTCC
>CAZFCR010000605.1:0-1966 GCA_964517305.1 uncultured Akkermansia sp. | reverse complement strand
TACTCCTTTTTTCATTTTGTTTGTTTTTGTTTTGTCCTCCTTTTCGGGGACGGTTTATAAATTAAATTTACACATGAGGGGTTAACAACCTGTGCGGTTCGATTGGAGAAAGATAAACAAGTGTTGGATTTGCAATTAAGAATTCAAACAGTAGAAATACGATCTTCAACAGACTTGATACAAATATACGCTTTTATTCATTACTAAGATGAAAACCAGAAATAAAAGGTCCATTATTAACATAATTGGGCTTCTCCCGGTTTCCCGACACTCCATTACCGACAAAAACCGGCATTTTACCGAAAAATATCCGACTTCACCTGTGGCCGGTCATAAATTTGAAACATGTCAAAACCATTTCACATTATTGTAGCAGACGATGATGACGACGATCAGTTTATCATCAAAGAGGCGATCAAAGAATTCAACAACCATCAGATACAGGTAACTTCGGTTTACGATGGCTCTCAATTGATTGACTGCCTGAACAAAAAAGGGCTCTTTGCCAAAGAAAACCTGGGAAAAACCGATCTGATCCTGTTGGACATCAACATGCCTATTCTGAACGGCCTTGAAGCGTTATCCAAAATAAAAAGCGACAAGACAATGAAAGATATTCCGGTATACATGATCTCCACCATGCGAACCATAGAAAAAATGGATGCCTGTCTTTCCCTCGGCGCATCTAATTTTTATTCTAAACCCAATCACATCAGTGGCTACAAAAGCATTATTGAAGAAATATTTACAAGTACCCTGTATGCGCAACATCAGTTCTGACACATAATCCGTTGAAAAATTACCTTTATCCATGCCTATAAGCGAACAGTACGAAATTGTTGTGGCTGACGACGACACCGACGATCAATACCTGATCAGAGAAGCCATTCAGCAAAGTGGCATCAAACACAATGTGACGGCTGTTTATAACGGTCTTCAGTTACTTGACCTGCTCAGGTGCAAAGGCATTTATAAAGATGCAGAACCACGCCGGCCCGATCTGATCATCCTTGATCTGAACATGCCTGTTTTAGAAGGTTCGGCAGCGCTTGAGAACATTAAGTCTGACCAATCCCTTAAAGACATTCCTGTTTACATTCTTTCAACCAGCACACATTCAGTCGACATTGAAAAATGTAAAAATCTTGGCGCTAATCAGTTTTATCCCAAACCTTATCAGTTTGGTAAGTTAAAGGCGATCATAGAAGACATGATCAGCACCCTGCCATAAAAAAAGCCCCCGTTTCCGGAGGGCTTTTTTCTGAAAGGAGGATCTTTATTTACTCACCACTATTTTCTGGTGAACTTTGTAGTTTTCATTTTCTCCGCTGATGAAGTAGATGCCATTGGCCAGATCTTTCACATCGGCTTTGAACTTGTTTTGTTCGTTCAGTTCTAAGTTCCTGATCAGCTGACCGAGTTCGTTAACAAGCACCAGGCTAATGGCCGATTCGGTTTCAATGGTAAACTCACCATTGTTCGGATTCGGATAAATACTCAGGGTTTTACCTGCAACATTTTCATCAATACCCACACAGGTTTGAACACGCACCTGAACAGTGGCCGTGTTTTTACAGCCGTTCTGATCGGTACCGGTTACTGTGTAATTGGTAGTTGAGAAAGGATTCACGCTGATGGGTGAGCCGGTCATGTTGTTGTTCCAGAGATAAGCAGTTGCACCACCGGCGTTCAGATCAACAAATTCGTTGCGGCAGATGCTGGTGCGTGTTGCAACAGCAGTTACAATCGGATTCTGGAAAATATCCACTTCAACGGTATTGGTGCTTGTACAGTTTACCGATCCTGAATTGGAAGTTGCGATCACCGTATAAACGGTTTTAGCAGGTGGAGATACCATGTAACTTGGCGCCTGCGGACCATTCACCCAGGTATAAGAATTAGCAGCTGAAGCCACCAGTGTTACTGAACCGCCAAAACAAACTGCGGTATTGCTGCTCACGGCAAA
>CAZFCR010000604.1:0-1975 GCA_964517305.1 uncultured Akkermansia sp. | reverse complement strand
GCGCCGTCTGGAAACCGATCTTGAAACAATGAAACTGAAATTTATGATCCTCCTCAACTCACACGCCGCTTACGAACCCGATATACTCGAACTAAAAATGCAGCCCTTCCTCAACGCAGACACCGCGATGCTGAAACAACACCCTGCCGTGCGTCTATTGATTCAGAGTTCTCAGCTTTCGGAGGATCAGCTTCAACTTGAAAAAGCGCGGTTTTTACCCGGTTTTTTTGTGTCGTACAACAACATGAGCATGCGGGGTACCGGGGCTGACAATGTGATGTACTCAGGGTCTGCCCGTTTTCAATCTGCTCAGATCGGCCTTGGATTGCCTTTGTTTTTTGGCGCTCAGAAAGCAAGGATCAGCGCTGCGCGTTCGGGCAGGGCAATTGCCGCCAATAGTTTAAACGAGGGCATTCGGTTAATTCAGTCGCAATACAGTCAGGCACTTGCGGCATACCGGGCAGCTTCAGCCAACCTGGTTTATTTTGAAGAAAAAGGTCTTTCCAACGCGCGCGTTTTGTTTGAAGCGGCCAGTCGCCAGTACACAAATGGTGAGATCAACTATCTTGAATGGGTATTACTGAATAACCAGGCAGTGATGCTGGAAAACGAATACCTCAATGCTCTGAAAGATTTTAACGATGCGGTGATCCTGCTTAATTATTTATCAGTCAAATAAAACAATGAAAAAAATATTTTTTAAAACAACTCTGCTGTGTTTATTGGTCACGCTGTTTTCCTGCGGAGAAAATAAAACGGAAGCTTCGGGAACACCGGAACCAGGACCCCATAACCGTGTCAGTCTGAATGGTGCACAGATAAAGTCTGCCGGCATCGTAGTATCAGATCTTCGCCGGATGGAAATGTCGGGTACATTAAAACTCACTGGAAGAATAGAAGCGCCACCCCAGAACCGCGTTTCAGTGAGTGCGCCTTTGGGTGGATACCTCAGGTCTACCGTGCTTTTGCCGGGCATGAAGGTAAAGAAAGGACAGGTTATCGCTGTGATGGAAGATCAGCAGTTCATCAGCATCCAGCAGGACTACCTGACAGCGAAGTCAGAAATGTTGTACGCCGAACAGGAATTTAATCGTCAGCAGGCATTGAATGAAAACAAATCGGGCAGTGATAAAGTGTTTCAGCAGGCACAAGCTGCTTATGACTCACAGAAGATCCTGATGGTATCACTGGCTGAAAAACTCCGGCTCATTGGCATTGATCCGGCTCAACTCACGGCTTCAACTTTATCGCGGGCTGTCAATATTTATTCTCCCATTAATGGTTATGTTGCGAAAGTGAATGTTAACGTGGGCAGGTTTGTGAACCCGAGTGAGGCCATGTTTGAACTTGTAAATCCGGAAGATATTCATCTGGCGTTGACTGTGTTTGAAAAAGACATTGACAAACTGCAGGAAGGTCAGAAGATAAAGGCCTACAGCAATAACTCAGGTAAAAGTTACGCAGGAGAAATCATTCTGGTTGGCAGGAACATTTCTGAAGATCGCAGCACTGAGGTGCATTGTCATTTTGATGTGTATGATCCGGCTCTGCTTCCGGGAATGTACATGAATGCCGATGTACAGACAAAATCTCTGTCGGTGGAGGTGGTGCCCGAAGAAAGCATTGTTACGTATGAGGGAAAAGATTATCTTTTTGTGGCAAACGGAAACAACACTTTTGAAATGTTTCTGGCAGAAACAGGTTTAGCGGAGAATGGCCTGGTAGAGATCCGTAACGCCTCTGTTTTTCACTCAAAAAAAATTGTCACAAAGGGTGCTTACAGTCTGCTGATGAGTTTAAAAAACACATCTGAATAAGTTTAGTTTTTTTTCCTGATGCGGCGTTTGATGAATTTTTCAATTTCAACCACAAAAAATACAAGACTCGATACGCCGATAGTGATGATCAATTCATTCACCGTTAAAGGATGGGTCTTAAAAACGCCATTAAAAAACGGCGTATAAATGATCATGAT
>CAZFCR010000603.1:0-2022 GCA_964517305.1 uncultured Akkermansia sp. | reverse complement strand
GACGGCCCCATCCCGACGACCACGCGCGCCGAGTACGCCCTGCACGCCTGCACCGATGCTGTTCACGAGAGAAGTGTATGAATTCATCGGGTAGCGGTATTTCGACCCCATGCCGCCATGACCAACCACCGCAATTTTATTGTTACTCAGGTTAGAAATTTCCCATAATACAGGGTCCTTTCTGCAAGCAGACAACAGCAACTGAAGACAAACAATGAATATGACCCCTCTGATCAAGAATAAAATATGAATGTAATTATTAGCGCCGGAAAAACGGCAAAAAAAAAGCGCCCCTTTTGAGGACGCTTATATTTTATTTTTAAGGTCAGATCATCTCCACACTGCGTTTAATGAAACTGGTGAGGTGTTCGCCTTTCAGCAATCCCTGCGAAAGTAGCGCAAGGTCCGCAGCCTGTTTGGCCAGGGTCTGCTGTTTTTCTTTATCACCTTCATTCAAAATCCGCGAAATCAAAGGGTGATTTGAATTCACCACCAGGTTATACATGTCGGGCATGGTACCGTAAAAGCCCATGGCCCCACCGCCACCCAGCTGGTTCATGTCTTTCATCCTGCGCATAAATTCAGGACGTGTGATCAGCATGGGTGAATCTTTTTCACTCAGGTTTTCGAATACCACGTTAAACTGTTCTTTGCTCACAGCACCTTCAATGATCGGCTGCAAAGCTTTTTGTTCATCTTCACTGATCTTGCTTACCGTGTTATCCTCTTTTTTAATGAGTTTGTCGATGGTATCGGCATCCACACGCACAAAACTAATGTCCTTCAGTTTGCTCTCCAGGTGATTGATGTAGTGCGGATCAAGCATGGTTTCCATCAGCAATACCTCGTATCCCCGGTTTTTAGCGGCATCAATGTATGCGTGTTGTTCTGCTACATTGGTGGCGTATAAATAAATGAGTTTGTTTTCCTTATCGGTCTGCACCGGTTTTACATGGCTCTCAAATTCATCGAACGTAAAAAATTTACCGTCGGTGTTTTTAAGCAAGGCAAACTTGATGGCTTTTTCGTAGAACTTTTCATCACTGATCATGCCGTACTGGACAAAGATCTTGATGTCGTCCCATTTTTTCTCGAAGTCGGCGCGTTCTTTTTTATACAGTTCTTCAAGTTTATCAGCCACTTTTTTGGTGATGTGCGAAGAGATCTTTTTTACGTTGCCATCGGCCTGCAGGTAACTGCGGCTCACGTTCAGCGGAATGTCCGGACTATCAATCACACCGCGCAGCAGCGTGAGAAAATCGGGAACAATGTTCTCTACATTATCGGTAACATACACCTGGTTGCTGTATAACTGAATCCTGTCCTTAGGCATTTCCAGTTTGTTGCTCAGGCGTGGAAAATAAAGAATACCGGTGAGGTTAAATGGATAATCCACATTCAGGTGAATGTGAAACAGCGGCTCTTCAAACTGCATCGGGTAAAGCTCGCGGTAAAACGATTTGTAGTCTTCGTCTTTCAGATCAGCAGGTTTTTTGGTCCATGCCGGGTTAGGATTGTTGATGATGTTGTCCACTTCCACCTCAACATCTTTTACATCTTCCGCTTTTTCTCCTTCTTTTAATTCAGGTTTCACCCACTTTTTGCGGGTACCGAATTTAATTTCAACCGGTAAAAATTTACAGTATTTGGTAAGCAGGCCTTCGATCTTAAATTGTTCGAGGTATTCTTCGCAATCGTCGGCAATGTGCAGTACAATGTTGGTGCCTCTTTGTGTGCGGTTGCTGATCTCTTCGATCTGGTACTCCGGGCTGCCATCGCATTCCCAGCGAACAGCTTTGGTGGCACCTCCTTTTTTGTATGTTTTGGTTTTCAGTTCCACTTTTTCCGAAACCATAAACGTTGAATAAAAACCAAGTCCAAAATGGCCAATGATGGCATTTTGTTCCGATTCAGTTTTCGTTTTGAATTTTTTCACAAACTCTTCGGCGCTTGAGAAAGCTATCTGGTTGATGTATTTTTCAACTTCTTCGGCCGTCATTCCAATTCCACGGTCGCGAACTG
>CAZFCR010000602.1:0-2023 GCA_964517305.1 uncultured Akkermansia sp. | reverse complement strand
GGAATTTATTTAAGTTATCTCGAGAAATATTTAACTGCTTTTGATCTACTTTGCAATGATTAGTTTTTGTTTAAATACCGTATTGTTGGTCTTTGCGTGCAAAAAATAACAGCCAGCTTCGAGCTCATCGACGCTAAACCGATCGCACCCGCCGGAAATCTTTACACACTCCCTACCCTGCATGTCTACAATTATCAGTTCGCTAAGAGGTGTTTCACAGCGGATTTCAACAAAGTCTTTTGCGGGATTAGGAAACACCAACAATTTTTCAGCAAAAGACTCTTCGATCCCAACGCCTATGCAGTCTGTTGAAACAATTACTTCATTCGGGTGAATGGAAGCGATGTCTGGTCTTCCGTTATTGTTTAAATCAAGGGCAACAACTGCCGTGGACTTACCGAACTGACTGGCAGCCACCTGAACTTCGGTATTAAAATTTCCGTTACCGTCACCTAGCCTTACACAAACATTTTTAGATGCCACCTGCGGAATCACCAGGTCATTAAATCCATCGCCATTCACATCAGCGAAGCTTATTTCCCACATACAGATTGAGTTATTTAACGTTACGGTTGGCATTGACATAAAAGAATTGTTACCTGCGGCGAGCAGCACAGCCAGCTTACCATATGTGACTACAAGATCTGACCTACCATCAGCATTAAGGTCGGCAGTAGAAAGACTGTAAACTGACAGTTCTGCTGAAAAAGTAGTCACTGGCGCAAAACCTCCGAGTCCCGTTCCATACCAGACTCTTACAAGTGCGGCGCCTGCATTGCCACTGGCCACATCCGCGTTACCGTCCCCGTTAAAGTCAGCAGCTGCCAGAAATCCTGCCTGCCCGCTGAAAGTAGATGGCCCCGTCAGAGTTCCGGAAGCTGTTCCGAAAAGCACGTTTAAACTCGTCCCGCTCACGGCAAGATCATCTTTTCCATCTTCATTAAAATCGGAAGAAGCAACCGAACCAAAACCCATTCCGCTATAGGTTAAAGCCGGCTGAAGGTTTCCGGTACCATTGTTGAGATGAACAAAAAGTTTGCCGCCATTATCGGTTGTAAAAGCCAGGTCTTTGTAACCATCACCGTTGATATCGCATGCTGTCATACTCCTTGGGGTACCGCTGTTCTGGCTCAGCAGGTAGATTGTTGGCGTCGACAAAGTACCACCAATATTATTATATACACTGATGCCGAGGTTCGAACCGGTAATCAGGTCTTTGTAACCATCGTTATCCAGATCTGCCGAAATAAGGCACTGGGAACTTGTGTTGGGATACGATACGGGTGAGTTAAAACACAGCTGCGCGTGTGAGGCTAAAGCCATCAATGAGGCCAGGAAACAAAATGTTCTTTTCATGAGTGTAATATCAAACAAATATACAATTCCAAACTAAAATTACAACATAGATAATCGAAGTTTAAGACCTGACAAACTCAGCGCTCGCTGTGTTTGGAACTGTTAAAACACTGATGAAAATTTTCAAATATTCTGACAGCGTTCCCTGTTATAGCAAAAAAAACGGCTTCATTATTATATTCTTGCAAGTCCCACGTGAATCGCCTTTTTTATTCGATTTCGAGAAACTCTTTTACATCCCGCATCCATTCGTTTTTATTATTTGACAGATAATTCTCATGTCCTGCCTGAGGATAAATTTTTAATTTTTTCTTGCCGGCCAGGTTATTAAAAATCTCCTCAGTTTCTTCTTTGCTGACTTTTTGGTCCTTTGCTCCGTAAAGTAAAAGCACCGGACAATCAATATTCCGTGCATATTCAGCCGGATTGTGCCCAAAAGCCCAGAACCCGTTTTGTACGCCACCCCAGAAAACCAGAAGTCCCGCCATCGGAAACGCGGGCGCTTTCATGATTCTAAACCGCGCGCAAACTGTTTGATACATCGAACCAAAAGGACATTCGATCATGATACCTTCCGGCTTTAATCCGTAATCACTGATGGCTTTCATCGTCGCGGCTGCACCCATCGAGGTTCCGAACAAATATAAATTCTGTTCTCTCCTGCTCC
>CAZFCR010000601.1:0-2036 GCA_964517305.1 uncultured Akkermansia sp. | reverse complement strand
CGACCTCTCCGCCAATTCCAAAGCGGGCCTCCGTTTTGCTATGCAGCTGGCTTCACAACGCGGCAGCGAACTTGTGTTCTACCATGCAATAGAAGTAATGAGACCCACCTCATGGAACGATAAACACTACCGCAGTTTTGCAGATAAAAAAACCAGCGAGTTTATGGACAAACTGAAAAAGTTTGTTGCTTCAGTTCAGGAAACGGCCCCTGTGCCTCTGCTCTCATACCACTATACGGTAGAGATCGGAACCGAAGTGAGCAAAATGGCCATCAGGTACGCAAAAAAAGCGAAAGCAAAATTTATCTGCATGAGCACGCATGGCGCCGGCAAACTGGAGAAACTCCTTGGAACCCACGCTTCCGCCTTAATTACTTCATCGCCCATTCCTGTTGTGGTAGTGCCAAAAAATTACAGGGCAAAACCGCTCACCAGTGTCTTCTACGCGTCTGACTTCGCAAAACTTTCAACCGAACTTACCACGGTGAGACAGTTCGCCGATACGCTCCGTGCCAGCGTGGATGTTTTTCATTATGATTACCTCATGCACGTGGAGGAGAACAGAAAAAAACTTGAGAAAAAAGCAGAAAAAAATGCCCATACCGGGGTGCGTTTTCACTTCAGGCGTCAGGAAATTGATCTTTCATTGTCCGAAAACATAAAAGCTGACATTCAAAAGATCAAACCTTCGATCATTGTGCTTTTCACCAAACAGAACCGTAACTGGTTTGACAGACTCTTTGCAAGAAGCAACTCTAAAAACATGGTATTCCACGCCGGTACCCCATTACTGGTGATGAGAAAAAAACAATAATACCCGGTTTTACTAGGTTGGCGGGGTTTAGGAAATGGCTTTAAAATTGCGTACATTCACATAACACCTCCCGGATAAGAATCATCGAACAGTATTCATTCATTAAAACAAAATACCATGAGTTCAGAATCAAACAACAGCGGAAAGATCATCGGCGCTTTGCTGCTTGGTGCAGCGATAGGCGCGGCCCTTGGCATCCTTCTTGCGCCCGACAAAGGCAGCGAAACCCGGAAAAAGATTGCAGACGGTGCCAGGGATATGGCCAGCGACATTGAAGAAAAGGTAAAACGGGGCATGGACCAGATGAAAGGCTTTAGAGATCCCGAAGCCGACAGGCCTGTTTAATTTATAATTAATAAAATGGAAGAACAGGGAAAAATTGATGAGATCATCAACAACGTTAAAAATTATTTCAGAATACAAACTGAACTGATCCGGCTTGAACTTGCCTCAAAGGTAGCTGATGCAGCCGCATCCGGTGTGAAGATGGTGGTGATTGGCGGAGGCATTTTTCTGAGCGTGATTTTTTTAAGCCTCGGTCTTGGTTTTTATTTTTCCACCATGCTGCACAGTTACACAGCCGGCTTTTTTGCGCTGGGCGGCGTTTATTTAGTAATAACGCTCCTGATCTTTTTGTTACGTGCAAAACTGCTGGAAGAGCCTGTGAAAAGCAGGATCATTCAAAAAATCACAGAAGATAAAAATGATCCTATCCCTGAAAACGAAAGATGAAAACAATCGCTAACGAACAACAGCTGCACAACAGGATACGGGAACTTAAATCTCAGCGAACAGACTGCGAGCAGAAAATAACTGATCACGTTCGTGAAATTTCGGCTGTGATCAGCAATCCTGCTCCTATTATCAAACGTACAGTTAAAGACCTGGCTGGCGACAAAAACTTTAAAACAGAACTCTTATCACTTGGCCTGAGCTTTGCATCCAGATACCTGGGAGGACGCATGGGCGCTGCCGGCGCTGCAGGAAGCTCTGTGCTATCCCTTCTCATCAACAAGTTTGCTCCCGGTAACAGCGATAAAATTTCAGGCATTGCAGGACTCATTTCCAGGCTGCTTGGACGTGAAAAAAAATAATCATTTAAACAATACAACCATGAAAAAACAAACCGGTATCTGGATCGACGGCTCAAAAGCGCTGGTGATCGCACTCAACGAAGGCCAGGAAACTGTGCGCGAAATAGAATCTGAGATCGAAAACCGCG
>CAZFCR010000600.1:0-2043 GCA_964517305.1 uncultured Akkermansia sp. | reverse complement strand
GCATTAAAAAAAGGTAAAATAAGATATTGAAGTGGAAATCAGTCGTTTAAAACTAAACGACTATGTTTCCCAGGTGCTCATCCCTACCGAAAAAGTGATCCAGATCCGCAATGGTAAAAAAACCACCAAGGAACGCTCTTTTTATCCGGGATATGTACTGATCGAAGCCAACCTTACCGGTGAAGTGCCGCATGTAATTAAAAACATTACCGGCGTTATCGGCTTTTTAGGCGAAACCAAAGGTGGTAACCCTGTTCCGATGAGGATCAGCGAAGTGAACCGCATTCTGGGCAAAGTGGATGAACTCGTTGAAAGCGAAGGTACCGTGTCAACCAATTATACTGTGGGCGATTCAGTGAAAGTGATCAATGGTCCTTTCAACGGCTTTAATGGTGTGATTGAGGAAGTAATGGAAGACAAACGCAAGATCAAGGTTACCGTTAAGATTTTTGGACGTAAAACCCCTGTTGAATTGAACTTCGGGGAAGTTGAATTAGAATAATAAACACATTGACGGTGAAAACCGGGGTCTGAAATGAGACGCTTTGCTGCTTCCAACTCAAAGTAAATGATTTCCCCGGGTAATAACCAGCAATAAAGGATGGGTTCGGCAGCCGGACCCATAAAACAAAAAAATAAAAAACAAAAAAATGGCAAAAGAGTTATCGGCAATTGTAAAATTGCAAATCAAAGGTGGAGCTGCTAACCCCTCGCCTCCCATTGGTCCTGCCTTAGGTGCCAAAGGTGTAAACATCATGGAGTTCTGCAAACAATTCAACGCAAGAACCCAGGAGAGTGCAGGTAAGATTTTACCTGTAATGATCAATGTTTATACCGACAAGTCGTTTGATTTTATCATCAAACGTCCACCGGTGGCAGTACAGATCATGGAGACCGCAAAAATCAAAGCCGGTTCAGCCACAAGCAATCGCAAGAAAGTAGGTTCATTATCATGGGCCGATGTTCGTAAGATTGCTGAAGATAAAATTGTAGACATGAACTGTTTTACAATTGAGTCGGCCATGAACATGGTTGCTGGTACAGCACGCAGCATGGGTGTTACCGTAACAGGTGACCGCCCTCACTAATCAATTATTAATCAATTAAAAACAAGCTTACATGGCAACGTTGACTAAAAAAAGAAAAGCTGCTAACGCGAAATTCGACGCTAGCAAAGCTTACTCCGTTGCAGACGCATCCAAGATCGTGAGGGACATTACCACCACGAAATTCGATGCTTCTGTGGATCTCGCGATCCGTTTAGGAGTTGATCCTCGTAAAGCTAATCAAATGGTACGCGGAACCGTTACCCTGCCCCACGGCACAGGTAAAACAATGCGTGTTTTAGCCCTGGTAACTCCTGATAAGGAAGCCGAAGCTAAAGCTGCAGGTGCCGATTTCGTTGGATTAGACGAGTACATCGAGAAAATTAAAGGCGGATGGACAGATGTTGATGTGATCATCACCATGCCTTCCGTTATGGGTAAAGTAGGTGCATTAGGACGTGTACTGGGCCCCCGTGGTTTAATGCCGAACCCAAAGACCGGCACTGTAACCATGGACATTGGCAAAGCCGTTACCGACTCAAAAGGCGGTAAGATCGATTTCAAGGTTGACAAAGCCGGTATCGTTCACGCGGGCATCGGAAAAGTGTCGTTTGACGCTGCGAAGATCGCCGAAAACGCGAACGAACTGATGCAGACCATCATGAAACTGAGACCATCGAGCGCAAAAGGTACTTACGTAAAGTCAGTTACCATGAGCAGCACAATGAGCGCAGGCGTAGCCATCGACACTAAATTATTCACCTAAACACTGCTATTCAATGAATAAAACAGAAAAAACACAGGTGATAGATCAGTTGGTTGAGAGATTAAACGCCAACGACAAGATCTATTTAGCAGATTGTTCTACCCTTACAGTTGAAAAAGTTAACGCGTTCCGCAAACAGTGTTTCGAAAAGAAAATTTCGGTAACTGTTGTAAAGAACACTTTACTTAAAAAAGCGATTGAAAGGGCTAACGACAGCAGACTGGCTGAACT
>CAZFCR010000599.1:0-2043 GCA_964517305.1 uncultured Akkermansia sp. | reverse complement strand
GGACGAACCTCATGCACCTTATCTTGCCATGATGGCTGCCGGTGAATTTTTTAAGATCACCGATAAACAGTGGAACGGCAGGGAAGTAAGTTATTACGTAGAAAAAGAATACAAGGATCACGCCATCGATATTTTTGGTGATACACCTGAGATGATAGAGTTTTATTCAAAGGTGCTGGGAGTTGATTACGCATGGCCAAAATACGCGCAGATAGCAGTACGCGATTTTGTGAGTGGTGCCATGGAAAACACCAGCGCTACACTGCACGGAGATTTTATGGTTTACCAGACGCAGCGTGAAATTATTGACGGTAAACGGGGCAACGCGGTGATTGCGCACGAACTGTTTCACCAGTGGTTCGGCGATCTTGTCACCAGTGAAAGCTGGAGCAACCTGCCGCTCAATGAAAGTTTTGCAACATATGGTGAATACCTCTGGGAAGAATATAAAAACGGTCGCGATGCAGCTGATGAACACCACTGGCAAAGCCGTCAGGGTTACATGCAGTCGCAGAAAGAAGTGGACCTGATCCGTTTTAACTATGAAGATAAAGAAGACATGTTTGATGCTTTCAGCTATAACAAGGGCGGACAGGTATTACACATGCTTCGTAAAGTAGTGGGTGACCAGGCTTTTTTCGCTTCGCTCAAAAATTATTTAGAGACCAATAAGTTTAAAGCGGTTGAAATTCATAACCTGCGTCTTGCGTTTGAAGAAACCACGGGCCGTGATCTGAACTGGTTTTTTAACCAATGGTTCCTTTCCAGCGGCCGGCCAAAATTAAAAGTAGAGAGCGATTTCAAAGATGGTCAGTTGACTTTAAATGTAAAACAGCAGCAAGACCTCAAAACCACACCGCTTTACCGTTTACCACTTGAAGTGGATGTTTACACGGGCGATACAGTTCTGAGAAAACATATTGAGATCAGGGAGGCCGATCAGACTTTTACATTCGCACTCGCTGCCGCTCCGAAGCTTGTGAATTTTGACGCAGAAAGACAATTGCTTTGCGATCTGGATTACACCAAAACTACGGAAGCGTATATTTTTCAGTATAATAACGCGCCGCTTTTTGCCGATCGTCTGGAAGCTTTGAAAAAAACAGTGTCTAAATTAAATGAACGCCCTGTGCTGGACCTGTTCAAACAGGCTGCCACAAAAGACAAATACCGTGGCATCCGTGAGTTTGCAGTTGCGAAACTCGAAAAACTGGCGGGAGAAAATCTTGGCGAACTAAAACCACTTTTACTGGAGGTCTATAAAAACGACAAAAAAACAACTACGAGGGCAAGGGCGCTGGCTGCGCTCAACAAACGTTTTCTGAAAGATGATGATGTGGTGGCCCTGAACCTTGAAGCGCTGAACGAGCCTTCGTACGCCATCTGCGGAGAGGCCATCATGGGGCTTACCAAACATGATCCAAAACTCGCGATGGAGAGAACGGTTAATTTCCAGAAAGAATTCGGACGCGATGTGATGTTTCCGCTTGCTAATCTTTACGCGGATCACGGCGGAGATGAGCAGATCCACTTTTTCCACAACGCGCTATGGTATGTTACCGGTTTTGATGTGTTGAGTTTCTGTGCCTCGTATGCAAAAACAGCAAGGCGCTGTACTACTTCCACGGCTGCCATTGCTGCGGCGCGCGATTTAGAATCGCTGGGAAAAGGCGCCAATAAATTCACAAAGTTTGCAACACTCAAGGGACTTAAAGACATTGCTTCAGCCTGGGAAGGAAAAGAAAATGCGGCGAAAGGCAAACTTGAGCAGGCCAAACGTGAAGGTGCGGCTACAGCGGCGCTGGAAGAGGAGTTACGGGCAGCGACCGAAACGAGAGACATACTTCAGAAAATGTACGAAAGAAGCAAATGAGAGAGCCATTGAAGTATATTGTTTTTTGTTTTGCCGCGATCATTTTTTTTTCATGCAGATCAGAACCTGCTTTCCAGGATGAACTGACCCAGAACATTGAACGCATCAACGAACGATGTCCGGCCATGATAGATGAAGAAACCCGACTGGAAGGCATTCAGCAACTGAAC
>CAZFCR010000598.1:0-2045 GCA_964517305.1 uncultured Akkermansia sp. | reverse complement strand
TGCGGGCGGCAAAATGATTTATTTTCCTAATTTTAGTGCAGCCAATTCACATTATTTGGATGGACATTATCTTAAATAAACAGTAATTTCACAACACATAAGATGTTCTTAATTTTTGACACCGAAACCACTGGTTTACCCAGGGATTACAATGCTCCTGTAAGCGATCTTGACAACTGGCCCCGGATGGTGCAGATTGCCTGGCAGCTGCACGATGCGCAGGGGAATCTCCTGGAAAACGATACCATGGTGATTAAACCAGAGGGTTTTTCTATTCCTTTTGCTACCATTCAGATCCATGGCATCACTAACGAACGCGCTCAGGAAGAAGGCCAGCCGCTGAAGGAATCACTCGAAAAATTTATGGCTGCTGTGGGGCGTTCGGCTTATCTCTGCGGACACAACATCGAATTTGATATCAAGGTAATTGGTGCTGAATTGCTGCGCTGCGGGTTTGCGAACGGGCTGGAAGGCAGGCCCTTTATTGATTCCAAGAACGATCAGACAACCGAATATTGCGCTATTCCCGGAGGTCGCGGAGGAAAATTCAAATGGCCAACGCTGACTGAACTTTATCAGAAATTATTTAATACAGGCTTCGAAGACGCGCACAACGCGGCTTTCGACGTGGCCGCCACGGCAAAAGTATTTTTCGAGATCCTGAAAAGGGGCATCACACGTGTAAAAGAACTGAGCAACGACATGTTGCCACTGATCAGTTACATTGCGCCCGACTTTACTGAACTTTCGAAACACGAACAATACTGGAAAGAACGCAAAGCACGCGAAGAGAAAGAAAGAGAAGAAGCAAAAAAAGAAGAAGCCCGGAAACTTGCCGCTGCTGTTCAGTCGAGTGCCGTCGCTGGCAGTACCACGGGTTTCAGCCATCTTCACAACCATACACAATTTTCAGTACTGCAATCAACCAGTGATGTTGCAGCGCTTGTTGGCAAGGCCATAGAGTTCGGAAGTCCGGGCGTGGCACTTACTGATCACGGTAACATGTATGGCGCATTTTTATTCTGGAAGGAAATTGACGGACAGAATAAAAAGATAAAAGAACATAACGCTGCGATAGACAAAGGTGAGATCAGCGGCGAGAAAAAACAGGAACTCAAGTGCATCATTGGCTGTGAGGTGAATGTCTGTTTGAATCACAAAGACAAAACAAAAAAAGACAATGGATATACGCAGGTATTGCTTGCCAAAAACCGCCGCGGTTACGAAAATCTCTGTCGCATCAGTTCCATTGGATTGATCGATGGTTCGTATTATGTGCCCCGCATTGACAAGGACATTCTTGTAAAATACAAAGAGGGACTCATTGCTACCACCGGATCGCTGAATTCTGAAGTACCCGCTACCATTATCAACATGGGCGAACAGCAGGGCGAAGCGGTTTTTCTCTGGTACAAGGAGCAGTTTGGAGAAGATTTTTACGTAGAGATCAACAGGCAATACCAGACCCGCGATGAGGAATACGCGAACGAAAAATTACTTGAATTCGCGAAGAAACATGGCGTTGTTTATTTCGCGGCGAACAGCAATTATTATATTGATAAAAAAGGCGCGGAGGCGCATGATATTTTATTGTGCGTAAAAGAAGGAGAGAAAAAAAGTACGTCTGTTGGTAAAGGAAAAGGTCTGAGATTCGGGATGCCTAACCAGGAATTTTATTTTAAATCGCCGGCCGAGATGTCTGCCCTGTTCAGCGACATGCCCGAGGCGCTTGACAACACGCAGCTGATCGTGAATAAGGTAGAGCAGTTTAAACTCGGTCGTGAAGTGTTATTGCCCAAGTTTGAAATTGCTCCGGACTTTATCGCCGGCAAAGCAGCTGAGATAGAGGCTTCATTTTCGAGGATTGTGGCCATTAAAGAAAAAGACTGGCAGGCGAAGAACTACTCAGTTGAAATAATTGAACAGCAGAAAGCTGAAGTACGCGTAATTGCCGAACAGTTTGTGTACATGACGGAACTCACGTATATAGGCGCTGCCAAACGTTACCCTGAGCTCACCCCAGCCATTAAAGAAAGGATTGATTT
>CAZFCR010000597.1:0-2048 GCA_964517305.1 uncultured Akkermansia sp. | reverse complement strand
GATGACAAACTTAACGATCCTGTTCATGGTAATTTTTTTTAAGAATGTGTGTAATGGCTTTTGAGATGCGGGTTTCACCGGTTTCTGCTTTCAGTGTTTCAACAGGCGAGTGGAAACGGACACGGCCTTCCTGCATAAAGATGATGGCTGTGATCAGGTCATCCAGTTCGCTCAGCAGGTGAGAGGTGATAAGAATAAGTTTGCCCTTTTCTTTTTCGCTGATTATTTTTTCTTTTAATATTTCAGAAGCCAGTGGATCAAGACCGGCTGTAGGTTCATCAAGAATAAGCACATCCGGATTAAAAAGAAAAGCCAGGGTAGCGCTCACTTTTTGTGTGGTGCCTCCCGAAAGGGTACGCATGCGTTTGTCAAAGAATTTTTTCAGTTCAAAGGCGTGTAATAAGTCTTCGTCAAGGGCACTCTCAGGATTTCTTATTTCTTTTATCATGTCAATGATCTGGCCTATTCGCATGTTATCGGGGTATCTGCCAATCTGCGGCATGTAACCAATGTGTTTGCGGTAATTAAAATCCTTCGAAATGTTGACACCGTTAAAAAGAATTTCGCCTGAACCTGGAATTACCATTCCCAGTATACTTTTTATTAGGGTTGTTTTGCCGCAGCCGTTGGGACCTATTAATGCAATACATTCCCGGGGCGGACAACTGAGGTCGATATTTTTAAGGACCTGCAGTTTTCCGAAATTTTTTGAAATGTTTTTTATTGTTATCATAATGAAAGGGCGCGCATGAGCGGTGCGTTATCTATAAAATTGTCGGGCGTAATGCTAGGCAGAATTTTTTCCGTTCTGTCGAGCAGACTTACCATAAAGCTGCGGAACAACAACATGGCCGGAGGTGTGTTTTCAACGATCACCGAAAAAAGGCTGAGGGGCCGGTAGGGCACATCACCGATGTTATTTTTATCGAGGTCATAACCTTCGTATTTATCCCAGTAGTTGCCGTTGAAAGTATTCAGTACAAGACTGCCGTTGGTGCTCACGTCGAAGGTATTACCCGAAAAATTGTTTTGTGTTATTTCGTTGTCCATACAACTGGCCTGAATCTTCATGCCCCAGCCGTTTGCTGCAAAGGTGTTTTTCTCCACTTTTATCCGGCTAGTTCCTTCCATGTGTATGCCCGAAGTGTTTTTTACAAAACGGTTGCCGCTGATATGGCTGTCAGATATTTCTTTCAGCAGAAGACCATAAGCCGCGTCACCCCAGTTTTCTTCAAAAACATTATTCAGCATGGTTACTTTGCGTGTAAACATCACCGCGACGCCAGCACCGTTATTGCGGAAAATATTGCCAACATAAGCATCGTTGTTGGAGAACATAAAATGAAGTCCATACCTCACATTTTTTAAGGAGATGTTTTTTTCGATCATCGAGTTGGTCACAAACTCAAAATAAATACCGTCACGGTGTCCCTGTATTGTATTGCCGCCGATGTGCAGACTGTCACTTTTCCAGCAATGAATGCCATTGCCTATTTGTTGTTCTTCAACACCGTAGGCGGTAATGGTATTGTTGGTAACCGCGCAGCGTTTGCCATGCTGAATGTAAATTCCAAAAAAATTGTCTTCGAGGATGTTGCCCGAAACCTTCACGTCACGTCCATCATAAACTTTAACGGCGCAGGGATCATCGAGGCTGGCGTAGCCCGAGCGCTGGATGCGAAAACCGCTGATGGTGACCGATGAGTTGGCGACCGAAAAGATCTCGTGTTTTTTCTGTCCGTCAACAGTCGGAAAATTAAGACCTTTTAAAGTAATCGATTTGTCAACCCTGATATTGCCCTCGGAATAAAATCCGGATGTTACGAGCACGGTGTCGCCAGACCGCGAGGCAGCAATCCCCTGATGGATGGTTTTGCAGGCATGTTGTTTGCCAACATAAATGGTTTTTCCTTTCAGGAGGGAACAGAGGCAGCAGATAAAAAGAATATGGAAGAAGTTTTTCAGAAGTTTTATTTTTGAAGTTCCTGCCAGTTAGTGGCGCGTGCGTTAAAACGTTGCTGATAGTCGCCGGCAACCGAAGCATCAGT
>CAZFCR010000596.1:0-2059 GCA_964517305.1 uncultured Akkermansia sp. | reverse complement strand
CGTACATAACTTGTATCTTTTTTTTCATCGAGCCGGAATTCCCTGATAAAAAGGCTGTCAGATTTCCAGAAGGCCGCGTAATGGAGATCCAGGAACCTGTCATACACACCAGGTGAAGAAACATCTGCAGAAGACTTTTGCCGGGTGGCTGCATCAAAACTTTTACCCATGCCTGTTTCGATAAAAGTATTGTAGATCTGCTGGTGACACTGGCGACAGGTTTGTATGCCAACGTATTTAGCCGAGTCGTGATGATTAAGATAAACCAGGCTGTCGGATTTTCCGGCGAACTCATCATTTTTTTTTGCAGGCGCGGGCTCACAAAAAGAAAAACCCAGAAGAACAAAAGGGAGAAATATAAAAGCTATTTTACCTCGGAAGATCACTGCGGATGAATACACTGCAAAAACCAAACGTCTTCAAATTTACCCAGTCCGGTTTTTTGCCAGCATTTTTTGAGGCCCGATTTCTCAAACCCGGATTTCTGAAAAAGCGCCAAGCTGGCTTCGTTGCCGGCACTGATGTGAACAAACAACTGTTTCAGGTGCAACACGCTGAAAGCATAAGTTTGAACCAACCGGAGAACTTCTGCCGCGTAACCTTTTTTCCTTTCGCCTTCATCTATGTAAATGCCAAGTCCGCAACGCACGTGCTGCGGATCGAATTCAAAAAGATCGATGATGCCCACGGCTTTATTGTCATTGATGCGGCAGGCCATGAGGCGCAATTGTTTGTTGGTGTAAATATCCTGGTGTGCCGCGTTCACAAATTCTTCAAGCACAAACATGCTGAAGGGGACCTGCGTAAAACTGACCGGCCAAAGCTGCATGTTGTTTTCCCAGTGATATAAAATACCGGCGTCGGATGGCTCAAGCGCCCTGAGGTAGATCGTTTCGCCCTTAATAAACATCAGAGATGGATTAGTCCGGTAAAAACCTGAACGGCCGGGCCTTTCAGCCAGATGTTGTAAAAATTCTGTTCGAGCACCTTTTCAAATGTCACTTCCAGATTCCCGCCAAGCGTTTGAATCATACAACTGTTGCGGGAGGTTGACAAACTTTTTACCGATGCTACGAGCGCAGCGGCGGTGACACCTGTTCCGCACGAATAGGTTTCGTCTTCTACTCCTCTTTCGTAAGTACGCACAAACAGTGTGTCATCGAGCTTTTCAATAAAATTCACATTGGTGCCTTCTTCTGCAAAACGCACCGAATTCCTGATGGCTCTTCCCTCTTCCAATACGTTATATTCGCCAAGGTTATCTACAAATTTTACATAGTGTGGCGAGCCGGTATTGAGGAAAAAATGATCGTGTGCGATCTCAATGTTTTTTACATCCTGCATTTTTAAGGATACCTGTTCATCGGTGATCAAGGCTTCATGCACGCCATCCACGGCCATGAACCGCGCTTTGTCGTTCACAATGCCCAGATGTCTGGCAAAAGCCGCGATACAACGTCCACCATTTCCACACATGCTGCTCTGATTTCCATCGCTGTTAAAATACACCATGCGAAAATCAACGCCCGGCTCCGACTCCAGCAACATCAGGCCATCAGCGCCAATTCCAAAACGGCGGTGACAAAGTGAACTGATTTGCTCGGGGTGCAGATGCACTTCCCCTTTCCTGTTATCAACAAGAATAAAATCGTTGCCTGTGCCCTGATATTTGTAAAACTTCATCTCCATTTTTTCAATTGATCCTGGCCAGTAATTCAGAGTCCATCACCCTCTCCAGTTTTCTGAAATCAGCGCCGTAAAAAATCCGGTACACCTGATCCGACGATTTGATGTAATAAGCGTTATCAAGTTCATAAAGCAACACGTTGACATCCATAAACCCATACAACATGATCTTGTTTTTACTGAAACGGTAACCCTTTGCATTTAATGGTGTTTTCCAGAACTCGATAAAATAAAGATCCTGACTGTTCTCTTTCACCTTTGCCAGTTTTGCCGCCAGTGTGTCACTATCGGAAACATTGTCACCCAGTCTTATAACTTTAACATTTTTAACTGACAATAATTCTTCCGTCGCAATGTTGATGTCTTCATCTGA
>CAZFCR010000595.1:0-2061 GCA_964517305.1 uncultured Akkermansia sp. | reverse complement strand
AAAATGTTTTAATAACTGAACCGCTGCTGAGCCGATGGCACCTGTAGCACCGTTTACCAGCACCTCTTGTCCCGGCTTTACTTTTGCCGCGCGGATATCCACCAGGGCATAATGCACGCCCTCGGTCATGGCAGCCGCTTCTTCAAAAGAAGCACCGGCGGGCATGGTACTCACTGCATCGGTCTCTGAAATGGTCAGGTACTCTCCATGCCCACCGCAGTTTTTGTCATTAAATCCAAAAACCCTGTCGCCCTTTTTAAAAGACGCAACGGCAGAACCGGTATCTTCAACTATTCCGGAAAACTCGCAGCCAAGCACGGGATGTTTGGGTTTAATCAGGCCGGTCCAGAATCTTGAAATAAAGTATTCGGCGCTTCTAAAGCCGGCATCCGTTCTGTTAACGGTGGAAGCCTGCACCCTCACAAGGATCTCATTATTTTTCGGAACCGGAACCGGCAATTCTGTTAACATTGCCACTTCGGGTGGACCGTACTTCCTGTAAACAACTGCTTTCATACTGATGTCAATATTCCGTTAACGGGGAATTGTTATTTATTTTTTATTTTTTGGTAATCGTCACTTAACAGCGCAAACAGAACAGAGTCTTCGTAACCTTTGTCTGTCTTGAAGTGCTGTTTTAATACGCCTTCTTTCCTGAATCTATTCTTTTCGAGCAAACTCAGGGAAGCTATGTTCTCCGGACCAACCAATGCTTCTATCCGGTTGAGATGCATCCCCGTAAATCCGTGGTCGATGATTGTTTCCAGCGCCTCGCCCATCAATCCTTTTCTTTTATAGTTTTCATCTTCCATCACGTATCCAATTTCGGACCGCGCGTGATCCGCATTCCAGTTGTGGAAACCACAGCGACCAATAATAAGACCCGACGTTTTATCCGTCAGTAAAAAAAGTTTAAAACGCCGGTTATAACTCGCGTAGCCGTTTTTATGTTTAAATTCTTCTTTCAGGTATTCTTGCTCAGAACGGTGACCAAGAATTTCCATGATCTTTTGTTTTTTAAGCTGATTAAAGATCAAGCTCATTTCCTCCGATGATATGGCTTTTAAAAACAATCTCCGTGTTTCAAGTATTTGAAAGTTCATTGGGCCTTAAGTTTTTTTGAAAGTCAATAAAAAAATAAATGTAGCACTAAAATGTTACCGCGTCTTTGCGACGACCTGTTCGAATCAACCGTTCAAAAACACCTGATGCCGTCTGACAAATTGTTTCGGAAGACTGTCTCAATTATCAGGCAGTTCGACACTGTTATCAGGCAGTCGGCTCGCCACCTTTAGTTCTATGAGAGCAAGAATAACCACAATTAAAATCTCAGTTGCAAAATAAAACAATCCTAAAATGGTAATTGTGTTGAAATGAAAAACAGTTAAGGTGATGGATAAACCACAATACAATAAGTTCATGATGGCTAGGACTTTCAGGAATGGGCCTGCACCAGTGTTCAGTTTCCGATAACAGAAGCCGTCGTAAAGGGCAAACGCCAGCGGTAAAGCTGCAAGAAGATACAAAGTAGAAACAGAGATGCCCAACAGGGTTTGCAGACGAATCAAAACAAATCCGATCAGAAAAGCTGAAAAAGCGGCGCCTACTCCATCAATGAGGAACAGTTTTTTTGGTTCGGTTTCAAAAAGGACAGCAGATCTTTCTAAAAAACTGAGTTGATTTGCCATTATTTTCCTAATCTATATCCCAGGTAACTTCCCATAAACTTCGCGGCATTTGCAAGCACAAAAATAATGATAAAATCCGACCAGTTGTTCATGCCGGCAAGCAGAAGCACGCAGATGTCCAGCAAGGTATAAGTGAGCGGAAACAAAAGAACCAGTTGTTTCAGATTATCGTATCTTTTGCCGGCCCAGTGTTTCACAATGAGAAAAAACAACAGACAGCCAAAAATTCCAGAAACCCAGGGTGCTGATTCTTCGGCATGCGATTCATAGAAGGCAGTTTCATGTCCAGGGTCAATGAGGTACGAATACACGGTCACTTCAAGCACTGAAATGAGGATGAGAACTATCATCACCAGGATGGAGAGACCGATCA
>CAZFCR010000594.1:0-2064 GCA_964517305.1 uncultured Akkermansia sp. | reverse complement strand
ACATCGGCCGCAACACGCGCAGCACTATTATTTCAAAGGGCATCAGCGCGGGATTCAGCAATAACAGCTACCGCGGACTGGTACAGATAAGAAAAGGCGCCAGCAACGCCCGTAATTTTTCACAATGCGACAGTCTGCTCATGGGCGACAAATGCGGCGCGCATACTTTTCCCTACATCGAGATCAAAGATAAATCGGGTATCGTAGAACATGAAGCCACTACGAGCAAGATCGGCGAAGATCAGCTGTTTTATTGTAAACAGCGCGGCATCGAAATGGAAAAGGCCATCGCGCTGATCGTTAACGGATATTGCAAGGAAGTACTTAATAAATTACCAATGGAGTTTGCGGTTGAGGCACAAAAACTGCTCGCCGTTTCTCTTGAAGGTTCAGTAGGATAAATTTAAATAACATCACACAACACACAGCATGATCACGATAAAAAATCTGCACGCTTCTGTAGCCGGGAAGGAAATTTTAAGAGGCATTAACCTTGAAGTCAAAGCGGGAGAGATCCACGCCATCATGGGACCAAATGGTTCGGGTAAATCAACACTTTCGAGTGTGCTTGCCGGAAAAGAAGAGTACGAAGTTACCGAAGGTGAAGTGCTGTTCAACGGCAAAGATCTGTTGGACATGCCTGCTGAAGACCGCGCGCGTGAAGGCCTCTTCCTCGCTTTTCAATATCCTGTTGAAATCCCGGGTGTGAGCAACATCAACTTTTTAAAAACAGCCATCAGCGAGATCCGCGAATACAAAGGTCTGGAACCAATGCCTGCCAAGGATTTCCTGGCCATGGTAAAAGAAAAGCAGAAACTGGTGGAACTGGATGTGAAATTAAGCAACCGCAGCGTGAACGAAGGTTTCAGCGGCGGGGAGAAAAAAAGGAATGAAATTTTCCAGATGGCAATGCTGGAACCGAAACTGGCCATACTCGATGAAACCGACAGCGGTCTTGACATCGACGCTTTAAAAATAGTGGCTCAGGGCGTGAATACACTCAAGAACAAGGATAATGCGTTTATTGTGATCACTCACTATCAGCGTTTGCTGGATTACATTGTGCCCGATCACGTTCACATTCTATACAATGGCCGCATCGTAAAATCAGGAACCAAAGAGCTGGCTCTTGAACTGGAAGCCAAAGGATACGACGAGATCAAAAAACAATTTGAACAAGAAACGGTGTAACCATGATAGCTGAAAAATCACACACCGCGCAGGACATCATCCGTCACATCTCCGCCACAGCCGGCAAGGTGAGCTGGGTGAAAGATGAAACGCTGAATGCTGCGCTTTTTTGCCTTGAGCAGAAAGGCATTCCCAATAACAAGGTGGAAGATTACAAATACTGTAACCTCGATGCTATCCTGAAAAAAGAATTTAGAGATCCCGCACAGGCCTTTTTATCTGTTGATAATATTAAAGCTTACAAGCTGGAAGATACCATTACGCTGGTAGTGGTGAACGGACGTTATTCTGCCGAACTAAGCGACAAGGTGATCCTTTCCGGTTTACACATCAACACGCTCAGTAACCTTGATCAGAAAGGAAAAGAACTGATCGGGTCGCTGGTAGATGTTTCTTCAGAATCTTTTGTTGCGCTGAACACAGCCTTCAGCGGCGATGGTTTTCACTTAAGAGTGGAAAAAGGAACCGCACTTCAGATCCCGCTGCACATCCTGTATATCGCGAGCGCGTCGGCACCGTCAATACTTAACACACGCAACATCATTGAGGTGCAGGAAAACGCGGAAGCGACCATCATCGAAGAGCAGATCATTCTGGGCGAAGGAAAAGTGTTTCATAATTTTCTCAGTGAAAAATTTGTGGCCGATGGCGCGAAACTAAATACCGCAACCATTCAGAATGAAGGTGCAGGCGGTTTTTCCGTTAATACCAATCAGGTGCGCCTGCAACATCAAAGTCATTACGAAAACACCACCATCACCCTCAGCGGACAGGTGGTGCGCAATAACCACAACGTGGTGCTTACCGGCAGAAATGCAGAAGCACATCTGAACGGCCTGTTTTCATCCAAAGGCACGCAGCTGGTCGACAACC
>CAZFCR010000593.1:0-2069 GCA_964517305.1 uncultured Akkermansia sp. | reverse complement strand
GATGTAGTGCATCCGCATTTTACCCGAAATATGCGCCGTAACAACATGTCCGTTCTCAAGTTCTACCCTGAACATGGCGTTACTTAGTGCTTCTACAATGGTACCGTCAATTTCAATATTCGATTGTTTAGCCATAAATGAAATTAACCTTGCTGTACCATCATTGCGTTTGCACCCCTGCCCTTGATCCTGCCCGATTTCATTAAACCATCGTAATGACGGTTCAATAAATACGTTTCAATCTGCTGCAATGTATCCAGAACCACACCCACCAGGATCAGCAAAGAGGTTCCTCCGTAAAAATCGGCGAAAGCACTGTTGATTCCCAGTTTCTGGGCAAATGCCGGCATAATGGCCACACCCGCCAGGAAAATAGATCCCGGTAAAGTAATACGGCTCATCACCTGGTCAATGAACTCTGCTGTTTTTTTACCAGGTTTTACACCCGGAATAAAACCACCATTGCGTTTCATATCATCGGCCAGCTGGTTTGGATTAACCATGATTGCCGTGTAGAAATAAGTGAACAGGATGATCAGAACTGCGAAGATAAAATTGTACCAGAAACCGTAGCGTTCAGCAAAAATACCGCCTGTGCTATCAGAAAAACCGGCAATGGCAGCAGGGATGAACATGATCGCCTGGGCGAAGATGATAGGCATTACACCTGCAGCGTTTACTTTAAGCGGAATGTACTGACGCACACCACCGTACTGTTTGTTGCCAACGATCTTCTTGGCAAACTGCACCGGGATTCGCCGTGTACCCTGCACCAGCAGGATGCTGCCAACGATCACCAGTAAAAGAATCACCAGTTCAATAAGGAAGATGATCAAACCACCGTTGCCCGCTGTTCTTGACTTTACCTCTGAAAGGAAAGCAAAAGGAAGACGTGAAATGATACCGATCATGATAATTAAAGAGATACCGTTGCCAAGGCCTTTGTCGGTGATCCTTTCGCCCAGCCACATTACAAACATGGTACCGGTTACAAGGATAAAGATCGACTGGATCCACCAGAAAGTGGTAAGATCAGGGAAAGCCATTGGCGCAGAAGCTTTGATAGAAGCGATGTAGCCCGGAGCCTGAACAGCCGTAACACCGATGGTTAAAAACCGGGTGTACTGGTTGATCTTCTTACGTCCACTCTCCCCTTCTCTCTGCATCTTCTGGAAATATGGCACTGCCATACCCAATAACTGGATAATGATCGAAGCGGTGATGTACGGCATGATACCCAGACCGAAGATGGAAGCCCTTAAAAAGGCGCCACCCGCGAACATGTTGATCAAACCTACAATACCGCCAGACTGGTTGGTGCTGGTAGCTGCGTTCAGGGCGTCGACATCGACACCGGGAAGAACAACGTAAGACCCGAGACGGTAGATCAGAACCAATCCGAGGGTCATCAGGATCCTTTGCCTGAGTTCTTCTATGGTCCAGATGTTCCGGAGGGTATCAAAAAAACGCTTCATATATTATTTTATCTCGGTTGCGTTACCACCTTTATCTTCAATCGCTTTTTTAGCGGTGGCTGTAAAGGCATGAGCTTTAATTTCTACTTTTGAGTTCAGTTCACCACGTCCCATGATCTTCACGAGCTGATTTTTGTTGGCCAGACCGTTCTTCACCAGTGTGTTGAAATCGATCTCGGTTACCTTCAGCTTGTCGATCAGTGTCTGGATAGAATCCAGGTTGATGCCATGATATTCAATACGGTTGATGTTCTTGAATCCGAATTTAGGTAAACGACGCTGTAATGGCATCTGACCACCTTCGAAACCACGTTTTGAAGAATAACCTGAACGCGACTGGGCACCTTTGTGACCCCTGGTAGCTGTACCTCCGCCACCTGAACCTTGTCCGCGGCCGCGACGGTAATTTGATTTTACGGAACCTTGTGCAGGTTTTAATCCATTTAATTTCATCTAAATACTGTATTAAATATTTTCAACTTTTAAAACGTGTTTCACTTTGTTGATCATGCCTTCGATAGCAGGATTAACATCCTTTTCAACGGAACTGTGGGTTTTCCCCAATCCCAAAGCCACCAGCGTAGCCTTTTGAGC
>CAZFCR010000592.1:0-2071 GCA_964517305.1 uncultured Akkermansia sp. | reverse complement strand
AAATGCACCAGCCACGATCAGTGTTAAGAAGGTTATTGCTACTCCAAATACGCTCCACCAGATCATTGTTTTTCGTTTTAAGGTTAATCGTTTTTCTATGCCGCCTGTTCCAATGCCACAATCGGTCTGCAGAACAGCTTTCGTGATTGTAAAATCCAAGTTATGCATTTACGGCTTAACGTGCAACTTCTTCATCATTCAGGATACCATTCACAAAATCCGTCCACCCGTAAGGCGGAATGCTTTTATCCATGTAATAGTCCGGTTGAATACCTTTTTCGTCGATGGTGAAACCAGGCAGGCGCATGCTCCGCGAAAGCGCATAACCCAGTTGAAATTCACGGCAGGGCGAATCAACAAAATACATGTTCGAAAAATCAAGAACCCCAAAGGTGCTTACGCCAAAGAACTTCACTTTTTTGCTTTGCCTCGCCTCAAGCAGGAACTGTTCGGCCGAACTGCCATTCGCCTCGTTAATGATAACACCTACGTTTCGGGGATAACGATAAACTGTATCAAACTTTCCGATACTGACCACTTCTTCATTGAGGTTCACAAACTGTCCCCGCTTTTTTTCAAGCTGGTCATAAGCCTTCCTCGCCCACTTTTTATCCTCCTCATTCAATCCATACGCCGGATCATTGATAAAGTCAAGCATCCTCTGATTATTCAGTTGCGTAGAAAGGTACTCAACCCCTACTTCCCTTACTGGATTGGTATAGAGGTACGGCATGATCTCACTGTAAGTAACATCGCTGCCGCCGCCGTTGTTCCTGATGTCAATCACAAGATTGGGGGTGCTGAGCAGCAGGCTCCTGTTGCTTGTCAGCACACTGTCGATCATTTTTTTGTACACCTCCCCGAACGAGGGCAGCCTTAAATAAAGTGTGTTGACGTTCAGCTGCTCCAGGTAAGGCTGCTCAGCCTGCATGGCCTTAAAATACCGAACATATTTTTCCTCCTCCACCAGCACAGGGTATATTCTTTTCAGCGTAAAATCTCCAATCTGCAGATGGTTTTTGCCGATCAGGGTCACGGTTCCCGATTCCACAGGAGAATGATCGCGCATGTAAAAAATAGCTTTTGTTTCATCATCGGCGATGCTGAATTTAAGTTTCACCTGTCCACTGCTCCAGGTCTCCGCGCCTGATTCCACGATAATACCCGTGTACTGATCCGCCTCTTTTTTGATACCTATCTTGTAGGGACCGGTTTCCCAGATCCCTTCATAGCCAGCAGAATCTTTTCTGTCAAGATATTTTTTAAAATCTCCGGTTTTTATCTTCCGGGACTCCCAGTCACCGAAATGCGGCGCAGACTGCTTGGGTTGCTCTTGTTGTGGCGCAGTAAGCCGTATGGCAATGTGGCCGGACCTGAAGAATTTCAGCCATTCGTAGAGCAGAGGCGTACAAGCCGTAAGGGTTTTCACCTCCTGCACTCTGGCCATTATTGTTTTGTTGTGAGCGGCGTAAGCTTCTTCGCCTTTCAATTTGAGCACATGTGAAAAACCCGCGTCGTTCTCTTCAAACGTTTTTTTAACCCAGTCGTAGTTTTTTTTGCAATCGCAGGTTTGCGCGCCGGCGCCAGTCATTAAAAAAAGAGAAGTAACCAGCGAAAATTGTCTTTTTGTTATCATATACTATTTTTTTCGGCAGGCAAAGGTAACCTGTCCAAATACCTTACGCATAAGTTAAATTTAATGATACGTATACATAAAATTACTTTCTTCCATCACCAAGGGCTTGTCACCACCATCAGCAGTGTAGCCTGTTGTTACCACGCGGTTTATTAATCCTTTTTCGTTGTAAAACAGTTCGTCTTTTGTGGGATGCGTGCCCTGTTTTATCTGTTCCGACAATTGCCCTTTGTTATTGTATTTAAAAGTGTAGCGGGTGCCATAGTGTTCTTTTTCAACCATGCGGCCCTTGGCATCAAACACCTGTTTTATTTTAGGGCGACGGCCTGTTTTTAATTCTCCGTTCAAAACAGCTTTAATAAATTTGGGTGAAATGATGCCATAGGAAGATTCCTCCGGATGTTCAGACATAAACTGTTCAAATGCCGGATCATA
>CAZFCR010000591.1:0-2076 GCA_964517305.1 uncultured Akkermansia sp. | reverse complement strand
GGTATCGAAACTTCTCATGCCTGATGGGATAAAACCCGCGGTTGCCGGAATACCAAGGTTGTTGCGAAGATACCGGATCATTTTGCGTCGGTCAAAAGCGTAGTTGATCGCCTGCCGGATAGCCTTTAATTTTAGCGGAGACTTTTTTACAATGTCGAGATTTTCATCTATCAGTATGCCGATGTAGTCTGTTTTTAAGAAGGGTTCTTTCTGGAGATAAAATTTTTTCTGGTAAACGTCGCGCAGATTGCCTTCCCGGTCAAGCACTTCATTGGTGTTGAAGGCGTCGGCTCCGCTCACCATGTCAAATTTCCCGTTGAGTAATTCCATGAACGCGGTTTCGCGGTCCCTGATAAATGAAATAGTTACCGCGTCAAGATAAGGAAGCCGAACATTCCGGCTGTCTCTTTCAAAATAATTGTTGTTCTTCAGTAACACAAGTTTTGTACCCTCGTTCCAGGTCTTAAAAACAAATGGGCCGCTTCCCACCGGTTGTTTCCTGAAATCATCACCATAAGCGCGGATGGCCTCCCGTGGAATTACGCTGAAATATTTCATCGTAAGTATGTTCGCAAAGGCGCTGAAGGGTTGTTTCAGATAGATCTTAAAGGTAGAATCGTTAGGTGCTGCAAATCCATTCAGAGCCGACGTTTGTTCGCGGTCAATGTTTTCCAGTAAACTGAGGGCACTGCTCACTTTGCTGTCGAACAGCCTGTTGAAACTAAAAACAAAATCATCTGACCTGACCCGTCTTCCTTTTCCATTTTCAAAACAGGGATTGTCGTGAAAAAAAACATCTGATCTGAGTGCGAAAGTGTATTCAAGGCCGTTGGCACTTACCGAATAATTCCTGGCAATGCAGGGGATCACTTTCAGACTGTCGTCCATCTGAACCAGTCCGTTAAAGATCTGATTCACTGCCCAGATGTTTTCGAAATTAGTGGCTGCTGCGGGATCGAGAGAGGTAACACCATTCAGCTCGTTGTAATTAAAAACCTGGCGTTTATCGTTTTTATCAGCCCCGGGTCCGCAGGAGCACAAAAACAATAAAAACAAGACAGAAAAAACACCGATCAGCCTTTGAAGCATGATGCAAAGATGACAATCCTTTTGTGTTAAGGGCTGGGCTTCACTGTGCAATTATGCACAGCTGACTGTGCAGAGTTACGGTGTAACAGGTTCTTTCAGTTCCTGACCGTCTGCGCCATCAAAATTAAAGCTGAGCGTGATTCTCCAGGTTCTCTGAAGCGGATTCTGAAGTGCGGTAGGAATGAGGTAAGAACCATCAACATTGATCACTTTAAACTTAAAGCCTACACCCACAGTAAAAAACTGGCGCGAACCTTTTGTTTTTGGTTCGTGAAAATAACCCATCCTCACCGCGAAAATATTATTGTAACTGTACTCCATTCCGGTACAGATGTTGATCTCCTGGAGTTCTTCTTTTGCTCCGCCAGGTGCATCTCCGAAAGACTGAAGCATGCCTGTCGCAATATCCACATCAGGATTTTTACCTTTTTCGATCACCTTGGTGCCGGTAGCCGGATCAATTTCTATCTCAGTTGTTTTTTCTCCCTGCGCGTTGGTTTTGTATTTGTAAACAGGAGGAGTAGGAACAAGAAGTTTATTGAAATCCAGGTAAACTGAAAACGCATTGAATTCATCGATCTCGGTTTTTAAACCACCACCCAGACGCAGGTTGGTTGGAATAAAATTCTGGTCATTTGAATATTTGATCTTGGCGCCCATGTTGGTGATGGCTGCACCACCGGTCGCAATGGCCTTTTTTTCGCCGAGTTTAAATTCGTTTGACCTGTAATACGCGCTTAAGTCAACAGCAAAAGTGCTGGCTGCGTTTCCGGATGCTCCCTGAAAAAATACACGGCTGATGCTGGAATTGATAAAACGGGTGGCAACACCCAGTCCGAAATTTTTCGATAGTTTTTGGGAGAAAGCAACATCCACAGCAAATTCATTTGGCTTAAAACTGCCTGTGTTAACGCCTGTCGCATCAGTAAGATCAATATTACCAAGACTGAAATAACGGAGCGAAGCGCCCACGGTAGGGAGTCATGC
>CAZFCR010000590.1:0-2090 GCA_964517305.1 uncultured Akkermansia sp. | reverse complement strand
ATGCCACCGAGAATAGCCGGGTAAGCGCCGAGTCCGCCGGGGGAAAGAATCACGCCAAAGGTACCGAAGAGCAGCAGCGTGAGACACTCTCTCTGGCCGAGGTGGGACGTGCCGGGCAGCGCGAAAAAACAAACGTACAGCGAATAAAAATAACTTGCCCAGATAAGCAGACTCAACACAATAAAACCAAGCGGTTTTTCCATTTTGCGGATAGAGCCAAGTCCTTCGCCCATACCACGAAGAATGCCACCGAGTTTTCCTTTGAGGAGCGAGGCAAATTTTTTACGCAGAAAATAAAACGCAAGAATCACAGCAAGACCGATAAGAGCAAGAATCACAATCTGGGTCGGATTGTTTTTCAAAGAATCCAGTTTTAAAAACAGTTTACTGAATACAAGTTCGTTGGCCAGCCCGATGAGTTGTCCGAACTGGAGTGTAAGCGCGAGAATGAAGATGAGAATAAAAAGAAAAAAGTCCACGATTCTTTCAGTGATCACGGTGCCGAAACCTACTTCAAACGGCACCTTGTCATATTTCGCAGCAAGGGTACAGCGCGATATTTCACCCATGCGCGGAATGCCATAATTGGCCAGATAACCAATCAATACGTGGCAAACAGCGTTCACCAGATTTACCCGGTGACCAACGGGTTTTAAAAGATAATTCCAGCGCCAGGCCCTGAAAAAATGACTGAGAAAAGAAATGGCCATGGCCAGTCCGATCCAGAAATAATCAGCGTTTCTGAAAGCATCGATGATGTTGTCTTTTTCAGGCGCCACCTGTTTTAAAGACAACCAGATGAGCAAAACACCAATGCTCAGCAGAACAACAAATTGTAATACAGAGCGGGCCTTTTTGCTTGCCATCCGGATTATTTTAGCTTGTTTTTTGCGGTGTCGGGAAAAACCACCCAGGGACGGAAAGTTTTGGCTTTTTCAAAATCCATGCTGGCGTAAGAAACTACAATCACAACATCTCCCACCTTTACTTTTAAAGCTGCAGGGCCATTGAGACAAATCACACCACTTCCGCGAGGACCTTTGATCACATAAGTGATAAAACGTTCGCCATTATTTTTGTCGAGAATGTGCACTTGCTCATTTTCGATCATGTTGGCGGCGTCCATCAAATCCTCGTCAATCGTAATGCTTCCGATATAGTCCAACTCTGCCTGTGTTACAGTCACACCGTGGAGTTTGGATTTCATTACCTGGATTTCCATAAGGGTACAAATTTAGGGTTTTTTATTGGCACTAACGTTAAATAAAACCCAACAAAATCAATAACTTTACACAATTTAACCACTTTAAAATTCGTTTTATTTGTTCTGAAAAGACATGTTCTCATAGTGTTTTTTACCCTCTTTTCTGCGGTGTTCTTTTCACAGGAAAGTGATGGCTACGGAGTGCATCTGCCAAAATTTTACAAACAAAAACTGCATTTTGGATTTACCATTGCGGGCAATCAGGCCGATTTCCGTTTAAACCCGCGCCCCAATACCATGTTACCTGATACTGTGATCGGTGATTCGCGGTATTTTGTGCGCACGGTTTACACCAAACCCTCACCTGGTTTTGCTATCGGCCTTGTTAGTCCGGATCTGCGAATTCACGAATACATCCGTTTACGTTTTACACCCAGCATCAGCTTTAATCCGCGTCGCATCGAGTATAACCTCGCAACGGCCGACCGCGACAGCGTAAGGATCTTTCAGAAAACAGTGGAGTCTGTTTTTCTCATCTTTCCGGTTGAAATGAAAGTGCAGTCAAAAAGATTAGGCAATTTTTCCGCTTATGTTATCGGTGGAGGCGGTTATTCGCTCGACCTTTCGGCGAGGAAAAAAGCGGGCTCTTCTTCGGGAGGCGCCAACCAGCTGGATGACAATGTGAAGCTGACGCGGGACGATTATTTTTACAGCGCCGGTGCCGGAACCGATTTTTATCTGCAGTATTTTAAACTGGGATTTGAACTTAAACTGCTGATCGGCACCAAAAATCTGCTGAAGGCAGAGAACAGTGTATTTACAAACAGCATTGATAAAATACGGTCAAGGATGGTGGTGTTTACCGTTACCTTTGAAGGATAAATTA
>CAZFCR010000589.1:0-2106 GCA_964517305.1 uncultured Akkermansia sp. | reverse complement strand
ATACCACTTTCCAAGATAAAGATCCAGTTCAAAAGGTTTAACGGGCTGCGCTCCCTCAGGTAAACCCGTGCAGGCGGCGAGTAACAACGAACACGCAAGTGCGATATACAACTTTATGTTTTTCATTGGATTGAGATTTAATTACCACAACATCACCAAACATTGTACCCGAATCCGGAACAGCGTGACGCACGGTTGTTACCATAAATTTAGGCTAAATACCGCATTAAAAAATTATATTTGCTTTGATCTTTATGAAACACCATTCGGGTATCAGAACAGTTAATGTAACAAGGTACATGCAGGCTTTGCGTGAAGGCGGTTCGCTGCCCGCGCTCGCTGAAGCGGACGATGATTTTAAGTACGTTCTAAAATTCAGGGGAACCGGTCATGGCGAAAAAGCGTTGATTGCAGAGTTGGTTGGTGGTGAAATTGCCCGCGCGCTCGGACTGCGGGTGCCGGAACTTGTATATGCCAGGCTGGATGAATCATTTGGCCGGACCGAAGCGGATGAAGAGATCCAGGATCTGCTCAAAGCCTCGAAAGGCCTTAACCTGGCCCTTCACTTTTTGTCAGGCGCCATTACCTTCGATCCCTCGGTAACCGGCGTTGATGAAGAAACGGCATCGCGCATTGTATGGCTTGACGCTTTTATAACCAACATCGACCGAACCTGCCGCAACACCAACATGCTGATATGGAACAAAGAACTCTGGCTCATTGATCACGGTTCGTGTTTGTCTTTTCAGCATGGCTGGAACGATCCGCTGCAAAAAGCAAAAGATCCTTTTTTATACAGCAAAGAGCATGTGCTTTTACCACGGGCCGCCAAGCTGGAGGAAGCCGACGTTTATGGAAAATCACATCTGACCCATGATAAACTTGCCGCCATTGTAAGCCTCATACCAGATGAGTGGTTGAACTGGCGGGATACAGAAGACAGTCCGGAAACCTTGCGCGATATTTATTTTACCTATCTCAGCACAAGGCTGCAACATTCCGAAATTTTTACCAAACAGGCTCAGGATGCACGACAAGCACTTATATGAATATGCCATCATCCGTGTTGTGCCTGCTGTTGAACGCGAAGAGTTCATCAATGCCGGCATTATCCTGTTCTGCAAAAAAGCAGGTTATATCAAAGTGCTTCAACGGCTCAACACCGAAAAACTCGCCCTGTTCCCGTCTGAAACAGATCCGGAAACCATCACACAAAATTTAAATGCACTTCAGAAAATCGCAAACGGTGACAGCGCAGGCGGACCAATTGCCTGTATGGACGTGCCCTCCAGGTTCAGATGGCTCACTGCAGTAAGAAGTTCTCTGATACAAACATCCAGACCTCATCCTGGTTTGTGCGAAAACCTCGATGAAACTGCAGACCGCCTGTTCAGGGAACTGGTTTTGTAAATTCAGGAATTAAGACCCTGCTTCAGGATAAAAATCAATAGCAAGAATCACTTCCTCGCATACTTTTTCACTGCAGTTAACGCCTGTTCTCGCGGGGATCCAGTCTGGCATGTTCTCTATGAGGCGAAGCGCTTCTTTTTCAATTTCAGTCAAAGTGCCGCGCGACGGGTTGACTCTTACGAATCCTACATTAACGGGCCTTCCGGTTGTGTCAATACAAAATGTTACACCCACAATTTCGCGGTGATTCACTGCCACATTTTTGCGACTGAGCGAGATCCAGTCGCGCATGGCCACCTTTCCGCCAGGAAACTGAGCGGGACATGAGGTTTCTTTGTGCATCACGGCGCAGGGTCCCTGGGCCCGCATCAGTGGAAACGAAAACAAAATACAGATCAGACTTATTAATTTCATAACGCGTTTTTTTATCAGGAATCAAAAAAAAGCAAGCGACTTTTGTATTTGAGTAGCTAACCGCTGCACTTGTAAAAGTAAGTGAGGTCACCGCTCGCCGGTCTCTTTTTTGATTTTCCTTTTTACACATGTAAGATTCAGACGTGTTCTGTATCAATTTGATGCCTGGGAAAAGCCTTGCCAACGGGCCAAAACAGGGTCCTGTCGGGAACGTTTCCCCGCTCATGGCTTTAAACAATCGGTTCGTCTAATGCTGAAAATACAACCGTGCCGTTTAGTGGG
>CAZFCR010000588.1:0-2112 GCA_964517305.1 uncultured Akkermansia sp. | reverse complement strand
TTTATTTAAAGCATTGGAAAGAGGCTTTAATGCATTGGAAATTGATTTCTACATTGTGGGTGCAATAGCAAGAGACACATGGTTTGCAAGTCATGGTATAAGGCCACTAGGAACTAAGGATATAGATTTTGCTATATATATTCCATCGAAAGACAAGTACGAAAAATTACGGAAATATCTCTGCGATAACGAAGGATTTCAAATATCTGCTCAAAATCAATTCATCATTTTCAGTCCGGAAGGATTAGAAGTAGACCTTCTACCATTTGGAGAAATAGAAGTTGAAGGGAAAGTAATGATGGGAGGCAAAGGCTTAGCACAAATAGCGGTTAATGGCTTGAGGGAAGTTTATGAAAATGGCACGAATGAAGTTGAGTTTGAGAACGATCATGTCTTTAAAGTATGCACCCTTCCCGGAATTGTAATACTCAAATTGATTGCTTACGATGACCGGCCAGAAATCAGGTCGGACGATATTAAAGATATTACGGTCATTTTAAAAAATTACTTCGATATTGAAACCGATAATATCTACGATTTGCATAACGATCTTTTCGGAGATACCCTCGATAATTCCCTCATAGCGGCAAGGGTTTTAGGCCGACAAATGAAAAGCATCTTCGCAAGATCAAACGATGTTGAAAAAAGAATCACTTCAATCATTCAAAGAGAGATTGATAATCCTGAGAAAAGTAAAATAGCTGAGTTAATGGTAGCAGGAACGGACGATGAAATTCTCAGCGCCATCGCTATCCTTAAAGAAATTTTAAAAGGTATAAAGGATACATTGTAAACTGAAGGTTCAAAATTACAAGGGAAGACTCAATCTTCAGCTTCCAAATGGTGTTTATCAAATGAAGATAAAAGGTGAAGAGGAATCGATTACATTTGTTCATAAACTGATCATAGCAAAATAAATGAAAAGATTATTTGCTCTTCTACTAAGCATTTTACAAATACTTTTTGGTCATTCCGAGTCGAAAGGGCAGACAGTTAATTACGTCAACAATGGAAGCTTTGAATTATCTATTCCAACTTTGACATTAAATGATTTTGATGCTTCTCAATATTGGGAAGCCCTGGACTCAGTCAAGGATGCTTACGTGGTTTTCAGTATGAACCCCCCTCTTCAAACATCACCATACTCAAGTTATGGATTTCAGTATCCAAGATCAGGAACGAATTTTATTGGTTCTCAATTTTTTTGTACCAGTTGTTTTTGGTGGTATCCCCGCAACCGCCTCAAAACAAAACTAAAAGCCAACACCATTTACTGTGCAAAGTACTATGTGGTAAATACCAATAACAACCTGATAGCCATAGAAAATTACGCCATGTATTTTGGGGATGAAAACATGGATACGATTAAGTATTGTAATGTGCCGCTGACCTATATCAATCCTGCCATAGAATACAACAACGGCATCATCACCGACACTCTTAATTGGACTGCTGTAAGCGGCACATTTGTTGCCACGGGAAATGAAAAGTACATGGTATTGGGAAACTTCAGGGGTGTAAACGGCACTAACACACTCATCATTAACTCACCCACCCTCGCTTACATGTCGAACGACGTTTACATTGACGACGTCTCCTGCATCGAACTTAATGCCCCTGCTTATGCCGGTCCTGACCAGGCCTTTAAGATGGGGGATAGTTTGTACCTTGGCAGCCCCCGAGATTTTGCAGTGGATGAACTTTGCCGCTGGTATCAGTTACCAGGCAATATTGCGCTTGATACCGCTGCCGGCATCTGGATAAAACCAACAGAAACTTCCACCTATGTAGTGAGACAGGAAATTTGTGGGCTGGTAAAATGGGATACCGTGATGGTTTTTAAGGATGCAGTGGGGCTGGGAGAAAATCCTGATGTTTCTGCGCTCAGTTTGTATCCTAATCCTTTTTCTGAGGTAATAACACTTAAAACCAATAACCATAGTTTTAATGGTAACAACAGGCTTGTTATTTACGATCAGCTCGGATTGATCGTGCGTGAGGAGGAACTTTTCCTGAAAAATCAGTCAGCAACTATCGACCTAAGATTTCTGAGGCCCGGTGTTTATTTACTACAATTTGAAAACCCGATGGGGAGTGTGAGCAAACGCATCA
>CAZFCR010000587.1:0-2113 GCA_964517305.1 uncultured Akkermansia sp. | reverse complement strand
GCTATCAGTTTTCATAAGCATTCTTGAGAGCGCGAACAACTTTGTCTCACAATCGCAAAGCCTTTAAGCTTGCCAAACCAGGAGGACAACTCCTAATGTGACGCCGTGGTTTGCTGTAATGTCACTCAATGGCCAGGGGATGCGGCTTCCCTTTTGGGGCGATATTTGAACTCAGCCTGGTGCTTTCGCAGTCAGTATCCGCCTCCCGCTCTCCATTCAGACCAGTCCTTCCGCATACAAAAATGAAAATGATACTGGCGCGGAAGGAGGATTTCATGCCTTAAAAGTACCAATTTTTGATTAACACGCTGTGGTTAAAAACATTGCTTCCCTTTAACACCGGCGGGGCCTGCTATGTTCTATATTTAAAGGATCATGGGTACAGAAAAACGGAACAAGTTCAGAGGTAACGACAGTGTAGAAACGGTGGCAGAGATGGAAGAGCGTGCTATCCGGAACAACGACATTGAAGATGTTCCGAAAAAAAATTCAGAACGCAAAAACAAGGTCAAAACAGAAACAAAGACAGAAACAAAGACCGAGAAAAAAAAGCAGGCCACGGAATCCGTTCCTTCAGGAAACCGTATTCAAAAAATACTTGAGTTTTATCACAACGAACGAACACAGAAGATCACCGGTCTGCTCCTGATACTTTTTTCCGCGTATTTGTCGATTGCCTTTATCTCGTATTTTTTTACATGGGACATTGACCAGGACAAAGTTCTGGGCAGCACCACCGATCTTTTTTCACCTGATACACGGGTGGTAAACTGGCTGGGCAAATTAGGGGCACTGGTGTCTCACTGGTTCATGTACAAGGCTTTTGGCGCAGCGTCTTTTGTGCTGGTGCCTGTATTGTTACTTTATGGTTTACAAAAGCTAATGAAACGGCAGTTCATCAACGTGGGCGCTTTTAATGCCAAGTGGCTTTTTTTAATGGTGTGGAGTTCTTTGTTGTTGTCATTTATTTTTTCTGAGAGTTTGTTTTTTATGGGAGGTGGTTTTGGGTACTTCATCAATGCTGCCATTGCCAACTATGTGGGAAATATCGGACTGATCGCCCTGATCGCGTTCTCCATGCTGACCTTTCTTGTACTGAGCATCAATTTGAATTTTTCTTTACCGGCTTCGCCTTCACCGCAGGACGACGAAGTGATCGCGCAGGAGATCAGCTCCGCATTAATGACCGAGTCCAAAACAAGTAACACTGCTTTTAACGAGATCAAAGAATTAAAACTTTCGGAAGAAGAAGAGGCTGAACTTTTAAATTTTGAAGTCAAAACAAAAACTCCTGATGTGGAGGAAGCACCTTTTTCGGTGAATGAAACTTTACCTGATCCGGTTCTGGAAAACGAACCGCAGATCCCGGAACAGGAAGAGACAGCAATGTCTCAAGAAACTTCGGGTCAATCTTTTGAGATGGAAGTGAGCATGCCTGTTGAAGAGCCGATGCTGAAAACCGGGGAGCCTGAGCTGGAAATCGCCGCAACTGCAGAGGAACCGGCAGTGATTGAAGATGAAAACAAAGCAGCGAAGCTGGTGGAACAGTTTGGTGAATACGATCCTACGCTTGATCTGGGTTCGTATAAATTCCCGACTTTTGATCTGCTCAATGATTACGGGAACATTCACAGCAAAGTCAATCAGGAAGAACTGATCGCTAACAAAAACAGGATTCTCAGCACCTTAAAAAATTACGGCATAGAGATCGATAAGATCATGGCCACGGTGGGTCCTACCGTTACTTTGTATGAAATTGTTCCTGCCGCTGGTGTACGCATCAGCAAGATCAAAAATCTTGAAGACGACATTGCGCTCAGTCTCGCCGCTCTTGGCATCCGAATCATCGCGCCGATTCCTGGTAAGGGAACCATTGGTATTGAAGTGCCCAACCAGACGCCTGAGATGGTACCGATGAAAAACATTCTGGCATCTGAAAAGTTTAATAATTCGCAATTTGAATTACCGATTGCTTTAGGTAAAACCATCAGCAATGAAATTTTTATTGCCGACCTCGCCAAGATGCCTCACCTGCTCATGGCGGGCGCAACCGGTCAGGGTAAGTCGGTTGGATTAAACGCGGTTCTTGTTTCTTTGCTTTATAAAAAACATC
>CAZFCR010000586.1:0-2122 GCA_964517305.1 uncultured Akkermansia sp. | reverse complement strand
GGTTAGAAAAGCAGGACTTACTTATCATCGATGACTTTGGAATACAGCCACTTGATGCACAAAGTCGAACTATGCTACTAGAGATCATTGAAGATCGCCACGCAAAAAGGTCTACTATCTTTACTTCCCAGGTACCTGTGAATAAATGGTACGAAGTTATCGGAGAAATAACGATTGCCGATGCTATTTTAGATCGCATTGTACATGATGCACACCGCATGGATTTAAAAGGAGAATCTCTGCGGAAAAAGAAAGCAGAGCAACAAGAAAAAACAGATAAAGACTGAACAGAAAAATGAACGTAAAACAACCGAAACTCTTGACGAAAAAATCATCTCTAAATGGGTGGTCAATTTAACGCGGAATTAGGTGGTCAGTTTAAGCGGAATATCCAGAGAAGACATCGGATTTGGGAAACCTACCTGGCAAAGGAACTGGGTTTTGGCTGGGATGAAGTACATGAAATAGCGGAGGAACTCGAGCATATTAAAAACGACAAATTGATTAATAAACTAGCAGAGATCCTTGGTAATCCAACCCATGACCCGCACGGGGATCCCATTCCCGACGCGAAAGGCAAACTTAAACGAGAAAATTTTATTAATCTGAATGATGGAAAGGTGGACAAATGGTACAGGATCGTAGGTGTTTCAGATCACTCAACCATATTCTTAAAATACCTGGAAAAAAACATGCTCGTAATCGGGGCCGAAGTATACATTAAAGCGATCGAAGACTTCGACCGTTCACTGGTTCTTTCTTTAAATAATAAAGAAATAATTATTAGTCCGAAAGTTGCAGAGAATATTGTAGTGAATCAAAGTTAAGAGAGTTAGCTTGCTTTTCGGTATTCGAAGTTTTCAAAAGAAAGAGTGTAGTAACCGCTTGCCCTGGTAACCCGCATCAAAGTAGGGTAATAACCGTGAATCTGAACCTTTGCGGGGCGAGGAATCGCTTTTGACCAATCATTTAAGCTTTTGAAATAGCTATGGGTCATCATCGGTTCCAGATAGTTAACCTTACCATTATATGAACCGTAAACAAAAGTTTCCGTGAACGGAACACCGGTTAATTCCGGCGTGTTGGCGTCGATCCAGTGAGTTCCCATCTGCGCATCACTTGCAATTGCTCCAGGATTAAAATAATTAGGCGGGAAGTAGTCTGCATGCGGTTTATTTTTAAAACCAGTACTGTCCTGGGCGTAAGATGGTATCAACAAACGTTCAGATGATGAGATCGTATAAAAATGAAAATCGAAGTGTGGTGCCGCGTAAATTGCCTTGGGCTCGTGTCCTTCAGGATTCCAGTTTATAAACGCATGGGTAAACGGAGTTTTGCTTACTATTGTTGGAGGCAAGGGGAGGTCGAAACTGTTCTGGTGCTGGTGCCCTGGTCCTGAACTTGGAAGTCCATCTAGAGCAGATTCCGTCATTTTAATTCCAAGACTCAGTGGGTTCCCATCCTTATCGAATGTCACAAAAGAATATACTGTTCCGTTTCCCATACTTTTTTCGTTTCCTATATAGCTTCCGGGAATTAGTTCTTTTTTACGGCAAGAAAGACTTATTATGACCACTAAACTGCAGATTATTCCGACTCTTAGCATTATGAATTTTTTTGCTCAAGTTATTAATTATGTTCACTCTCACAGCGAACAGAGAACCGCGTTTGTCAACACATTTCTGTTGATATCGACGTTGTGTTTGATTGATAGCGATTATTTTGCGGTGATGGGCTCAGAAAAGCCTGCTTTTGGCGAAACACTGTCTCCAAGGGTATTTACAGCGATAACTTTGAAATAAATTCACATTAGTATGAAAACAAAGTACTTTATTTGGCGCGGGATCTTCATTTTATTTTTCGTGTTTGGCTTTTTTGAAATACAGGCCCAATTCCTAAAGGTGTTTAAAAGCAGTCCCTACGATCAGGAGGGTCAGGACGTATTGCCGACCGCTGATGGAGGTTATTTAATTGTTGGCTACACCACCAATGCAACTATCAACGATTGTGATGTACTTTTAATAAAATCCGATTGGGCTGGTAATGAACTTTGGAGAAAAACCTATGGAGGAGCCAAACCTGATTTTCCCTATCATATGCTTGCAACTGCTGACGGCAATTA
>CAZFCR010000585.1:0-2123 GCA_964517305.1 uncultured Akkermansia sp. | reverse complement strand
GCGTTGATGGAAGGTGTTGACAAAACGCAGAACTTATTGTTGTTATCCGGAAAACCGATGGTTGCCGTAGGCTGACCGATTACGGTGATGGTTTTATTCTCACTGGCACGACACCCTGCGTTATCAATCACTGTTAACGTGGCAACGTATACCCCGGGTGTTGTATAGGTATGAAAAGCGTTATTAAAAGACGAGGTGGTTTGCCATCCCGCATTCGGAGGATCAGCGTAATTGACGCTGTAGGTGCTGTATCCAAGACCGGCAGAAAAAGTAACAGTAGCCGAACCATATTTTGGAAGACAGGGAAAAAGATGACTTGTTTTAAAATCTGCAATCGGGTTGTTGATCTGCAGGGTGCGCTGAGAAATACCCACGCAGCCTACATTATTGCTGGCTGTTAAAATAACGCTGTACACCTGGAAAGGTGATACGGCTCCCGAATAGGTGTGTACCGGATTGATCGTTGGGTTGGAGGTAACCAGTGGCGGCGAACCATCGCCAAAATTCCAGATGTAACTGGTGATGAAATCTGGCGGGTACTGCGATGCCTGTGTATGGTTGATGATCTGCACGCTGGGATTCTCAGCGCAGATGGGATTGGCGATAAAAGAAAAGCTCGGAGTGGGATCACTTACCCGAAACACCACCACAGCTGTATCCGAACAGTTGTTGATGTCCTTCACGCTTAGCGACAAGGTATAAAGACTTGCAGCCCCTATTGTATCTGTAGTGAACAGCGGAGACATGGGATTGGGCGGACGCATTGAGTCTGTCGGCGAACGCAGCATCCAGTTGTAACCCTTTCCGCAGGCCACCAGCGCATCAATCGAACTGGCACCGCTGAAAGTAAACATGCTGTTGACACAGCCCAGGGCATTTGGCAAGGTTGGCACCGGCTGATTGCTGTAGGTGATCCTGGCCTGAATTTCGCGAATGGTTACCACCACCGAATGCGTGGTAACGCCGCAGCCACTGACAGAATTAGAACAAGTTAAAATTGCAGTATAATTTCCCGTCGCCGAATAGGTGTGACTGGTCATATAAGGAACACTTCCCACCGCGTTGCCGGTAATGGCCATAGAGCTGTTATCCCCGAAATTCAGAGTGGCATTCTCCACTTCCTGCAGCAGCATGGAAAACGAAACAGTTTTGCGGGACCCTGGTGTACAATTGGTCCGGTAACGCAAACTGCCATAAGGCCCTCTGACCGTGATGCTCTGGCTGCTGACCATGGACCCCTGGCATCCGTTCTGATACCCCGTGACGGAAAATCCGTGAACCCCCACGTGGGTAAACGGAAACGAGGGATTGGGATTGGTGACACAGCCGGAAAAAAAATTATTATCGCTGGTAACATGCCAATGGTTAACGACCCCCGGCGGACTCGCGCTCATGTTCACTGTGACGGATTGTCCCGCACAAGTTGAGGAGGTGGCAAGTGACATGTTGAGTGTGGGTGGTGATGAAACAACCAGGGTATCCACAAAAGAAGTGTCCCTGCATCCCTGCGCCGTTTCAATGATCATGTAAGGTGTGTAAGTACCCACGGCAGTATAGGTAAACGCGTACGGAAAAATGTTGGAGGATCCTGAAACAGATAAGGGCGGCGAGGCCCCATTATACAAGGTATATCCGGTGATGGCATAATTGGGATTTGTAAAACTGGTGTCTCTGAAGGTAACAGTTAATGGCGCGCAACCTTGTTTTTTGTCTGTATTGAACCAGGCGGTAGGTCTTCGGATGGTGTCGTACAACTCATAAGAAATTGTTGCTTTACAATTCGCTATTGAGTTTGACTCTACAAATAAGATCACCCGCGGGATCCAGTCTTCATAAATGGTATAAGGATTTAAACTCCCCTGAACATAAGTGAATGTGGGATTAGCAACGTAAAGCGGACTCGGAAAGCCGTTATTCGTAGCATCACCTCCATCGAGTGCCCAGGTGTAACTCAGCGTAGCCGAAGTGTTTACGGTAGATAAGTTGATGTACGTTGCCTGCATGGTAGGGTCGCATGTTGAATGGACAGGTGTGAGCGTAAAATCCGCAGTAACACTTTCGATGTATATGGGAACAACTGTGCTTACCGGCGGACAACCGTTACCCGGATAAATACTCGGTGA
>CAZFCR010000584.1:0-2123 GCA_964517305.1 uncultured Akkermansia sp. | reverse complement strand
AAAGTCTTAGTGCCAACGATACTTAAAACGATGAATAATTGCTTTTTCATTCAAATACTTTAAAAAAAATTAAGTCTACACCTCAGTAACGACAAATGTACTAATTAAGTATAACCAATTTTTCGATTTTTTCGGCTTTTTTGTTATTTATATCTAAAATAGCGAACCTATAAATGTACACGCCTCTGCCCAGTTTGTCGCCGAAGTCATCACGGCCGTCCCACTCAATTCCCTCTGGCCTGAATCCTTCGCACATCACCGTTTGATTAATGGTTTTTACGATCTTCCCGCTCACCGTATACACCTGCACCGTCACTTTTAAAGGATTGCAGGCCTGGTTGTGCTGGAACATAAATTTGGTGCGTGTTGTAAACGGGTTCGGGTAATTTAAAACGTGCTCAAGTGCCAGCTCGGCGCTGGGTGCCACTACAAAATCTGCATAAATGGTGTTCGAATTGTTCTGAATGTCCCAGGCTTTAAAACTGAGCCGGTGTTCTCCTTCGCTGAGTTTTTCAAATGGATAGCGAACGCGTCCGCTTTGGTAACTGTTGAGGTTGGCTTCGTAATAATCATTCAGAATAACCGGTTTGCTGGTGTTCTCGTCAAGGATCACCGCCAGGTCGTGCCCCAGCCCGGTTCCAACTGTGTTAATACCGCTGGAGTCGGTGAGATCTGCATACAGCACAGGACTTTCATTGGTAACCCCGCCGTTCACAAAATTCATATCGTTAAGATAAAGTTTTATGCTCGGACCCTCCGCATCGCTGATCACATTTTTTGAATCGCCGCCAACCACAAGCTGACTGTGATATCCGTGTGCATCAGAAACCCCGTTGGTAGCATAATAGTAGATTTTACCAGGCCCGGGCGAAAAACTGATGTCTTTTGGAACTATAAAGGTAAAACTGAAATCACCGGCCTTTACTTCAGCTTTTCCTCTGTAAAGAATGTTTTTTTGGAGTTTGAACTGAAAAGGAAAGAGGTCGTCGCGGGTGGTGGATGAATTGGGCGTGTTCAACAGTCCGCTAACCAGTTGTTCTTTATCAAAAACAGTCGGATAAACAATCCCGTTAAAATTCGTGAGTTTATTTCCTGCTGTATCCGTCACCATGCCCGAAATGGTGATCTTTGAAAGCGCAGCAAGGGTGTCAGACGATGAGCCGGTAACCGGCTGGTTGTTGACCATGGTGGTTCGAACTTCGTGTTGCGGGTAGGCCAGGGTCATGGCCGGATCACCGAGCAGATGAAAGTTGGCGTAGAGATACGACTGGCCTCCGGTAAGACCTGATTTGGTCATGCGGATCACATCACCCAGCCGTGGCTGCTGACCATTGGGCATCCGCGAGAACAAATGCTGAAGCAATAAAATATTAAGATCAAAATTGGGAGTAGAGTAAGCCAGCCTGCTGGTGCTCATCAGTCCGATGGCACCGCCTTTGGGATTCAGAAGCGAAAGTTCTCCGGCCGAGGTCCGGCTGGGATCATCGTAGCGACTGAACTCGCAGGTTGCGGTGATGAACAACGGCAGTTTATTAAAATTATCAAGACCGTTGATGATTTCAATATCGATGATCCGCTCTCCCGTTAATCCTACCTCACCACCGTGACCGGTATAGTTAAAAATCAGCGCGCCTTTTTTCATCCGTTTCAGAAAATCTGCCGAAGCGTCAGGGTATCGTGGTCCCCCGGGCGTACTGAATCTTTGGTAGGCATCCAGGAAGATTTTATCAGCATTGTAAACAGGGGCAATTTGTTTCACTTTTATTGAAAGGTTATTACTCTGAGTCATGTGTTCAGAGAAGTCCTCATCGTCGGCAAGAAAAAGCAGCCAGTTGCGCCAGTCGCCCATCGGACTTTCTGAAGCAGCCGTATTGCAGTTGGCCGGTTGTTTGTCCTGGATGCTGAAATTGGCATCGATAGCCGAATAATTTTCGATCTTGGCAATCACAGCGCGTACTTCCGACACCGTGCGGCAGGTAAATCTGCCAATGCCCAGGTCTATGTAACCATTGTCTTCAGCATTAAATCCTTCTTCGGGATCCATTAAACCGAAAAAATCGTCGGTAGTAATGCTAATCGTAGAGGAGAGGTAGTTGCGCGACTGATATGTTGGAATAAGATTA
>CAZFCR010000583.1:0-2127 GCA_964517305.1 uncultured Akkermansia sp. | reverse complement strand
GGTGATTCCTGCTTGGGATTTTCATATTGTAAAAAATCGGCAGATTTTGGCTCCTGAGTTGTCTGCTTCATTATTGGCGATTGAGTACCTTTTAAATTTTCGTTCTTATTCAGCAGCAATTTATCCAGGAATAACTTTCTCTTTAATTCCTCACCAAAAGCCCGGACTCTCTCAGACATTATTGGTACCTCCGCCTTTCCATTTAAAGCCGACATAGTTCCTGAAGCCATTATTCCCAAACCAAGTGCAGAAATCAGCTTATTTTGTGCATAGTGACCGTACCCTGAGATTGCCAATCCTACCATTAAGGCAGGTTTTCCAATTGCAGCAGCCAGTAAACCACCGCCCAGCACTCCGACAACCAGATCTGTTCCCACGCCTTTTGCGGTGTCCTTCCATTTTTCTGATCTTTCCTCTGCTTGTCCGGTCTTCTGCTGTGAATTCTTCTTTGTTTGATTTACAAATTGACGTTTTGATTTGTCTTCATAATAGTTTCCTGGTTCCATTTTCTCGGTTTTTTAGATAATTCTATCCCTTTTATAATCAAAGGTAGACCAATGGATATGCAGTTTCCAAGCCCGCTTCCCCATTGTTACCGGCAATGGATGATAATTCGCAGTAACGAATTTGATACTCATGTTTTCACTTCGATAAATAGCATAATGGTGGACCATTCCCTGCAAATTCAATTGAATCCTAATTGAACGCTTCACTTTTTCAATTTGAACACATGACTTCCGGATCATCCCGGGATCATCCCGGAGTTATCCCCATATCAACCCGCTATTATCCCGCTTGCTTCCGGATAATCCCGTTTCTATCACAACTAGTCCCCATAAGTAAAAAAACATGATTCAAATACTCCCGATAGCTGCCAAAGACATAAGAAAAGTGACTACGAACTTGTAAGGGATGAAAAAAAATTGAACAATGATCAATAAATGGCCAAAATCCGGTCAGTGCCAGATCAACGGCGGGTAATTTAGCGCAACCTGGGAGAAATTTTTTTAACGTGGAGCAAATTTTTTTAAAAAGAGTTCGGATTGGTTCGCTGGCGTTTTCGCTCGGACGTAATTTTGAAATAGAATCCTTTGGATGTAGCCGAAACGTTTGGATGTAGCCGAAACGATGAAAAATTTAAAATTATTTAAAAAAATTTCAAGTTGTGTTCGGATTGGTTCGTTTGCCTATTGGCCGGGATCTAATTTTACTAAATGAACGGGCCAATAGCATGAGAAAAAGTAGAGTTTCATGAAAAAAAGTGAAGAACAGTCCAGAATAGTCCAAACGACAATTTCACTGAGAATAATTTTGTATTGTGAATGGATGAGAAAAATTAAAACAGGTTGGAATTTTAATTTAAAAGGATAAAATATGAAAACAATAATTAAAGATGCGGTGCCAGGCACTTACAATCTAAAACGGCTTGCAGTCATGTATGGAGTCTGTACCAAAACCATGAAGAAACAAATAGATCTTATTGCTGATGAGCTTGGGGACCGTACGGGCCGAAGGCTTTATTCAGTACGGGAAGTGGAGATCATCTTCTATCACTACGGCGCACCAAAAGTGCAAATGATCGTTCGCGAAAACGACGAATTCAAAAAGGCAGCTTGATAAATTTAAAACTAAGAAATATGGAACCGCTAAAAGAGTATTGCAAACTCAAACCCATGTCGGGTGAAGAGAGATCAAATTATTTTCTGTCGTATATGTCGATGATCAATGACAACTATATTTTCCTTAAGGTGCTAAAAGATTTCATTAACATTTTTATACTACTTGATAGAGATGAAATGGCCGAACTAATGGCAAAATATGAGAAACTTAAACAGAAAATAAACTCAGGAAAAACGAATGGTGCTAGAGAAGAACAAGGAAGTACAAATAACAACGCTTCTCAGGAAGCACGTGTGATTCCTTTATTTCCAAAGAACCCAGGGGTAAGACGTTAATTTATTGACAATCAGTATGTTGTATCAAATATTTCGCTTATATTTGAAATGGCAAGCTGGGAAAGATGAAGAAAAATGGGAAAGATAATCAGGAAGACAGACTTTAAATCATCCTTCACTAGTGTTGTAATTACTTAAAAAGTAAACTAATTTACAAGTGGATTTCCGGTGT